>JBJHCI010000019.1:0-13370 GCA_050485925.1 Maricaulaceae bacterium | reverse complement strand
GCTGGAAGAGCGCCGGGCCGCGCTCGGCTATGATATTGACGGGGTGGTCTACAAGGTGGACCGGCTGGACTGGCAGGAGCGCCTAGGCTTTGTCGCGCGCGCGCCGCGCTGGGCCATTGCGCACAAATTCTCGCCGGAAAAGGCCGTCACCAAGCTCAACGCAATCGAGATTCAGGTAGGCCGCACCGGCGCGCTCACGCCCGTCGCCAAGCTGGAACCCGTCACGGTGGGCGGGGTCGTCGTCTCTAATGCGACCCTGCATAATGAGGATTACATCAAGGGCATCGGCAAGGACCGCGAGCCGATCCGGGGCGGAACCGATATCCGCGTCGGCGACACCGTGATCGTTCAGCGCGCAGGCGATGTGATCCCGCAGATCGTGGACGTGCTCAAAGACCGGCGGGAGCCGGGCGCTGAACCGTTTGTATTCCCGAAGACCTGTCCCTGCCCGCTGAAAACCGCCGCCGAGCGGGAGGTGAACCCGAAGACCGGCGAGGTCAATGCCGTCACCCGCTGTACCGGCGAGTTTGCCTGCCCCTATCAGCGCAAGGAACATCTCAAACACTTCGTCGCCCGCAAGGCGTTCGACATTGAAGGGCTGGGCCAGAAGCAGGTGGAGGCCTTCTACGAGGAAGGCATCGTGAAGGAGCCTGCCGACATTTTCACGCTGGCTGCGCGCAATGCTTCAGGCGCCTTCACCCCGCCAATCGCCGAGCGGGAAGGGTGGGGCGAGAAGTCTGCCGCGAACCTGTTTGACGCCATCGAGGCACGCCGCACCATCGCGCTTGCCCGTTTCATAAATGCTTTGGGCATACGCCATGTTGGCGAGGAAACCTCGCGGCTGCTGGCGCGCACCTATGGCAGCTGGGCAGCCTTTCACGACGCGGCCATCGCGGCGGGTGAAGAAGGCGAGGCGCGCGAGGCCATGCTGGGCGTTGACGGGCTTGGCGATACGGCGGTGGATGCCATCGGCCGCTTCTTTGCGGAGGACCATAACCTCGCGGCGCTGGACCGCCTACTCGCCCAGGTGACGGTCGAAGACGCTGAAGCGGTGGCTACCGATAGCCCCGTGGCCGGCAAAACCGTGGTATTCACTGGCTCACTCGAACGCTTCACCCGCGATGAAGCCAAGGCCCGCGCGCAGAGCCTCGGCGCGAAGGTAGCCGGGTCTGTATCGGCAAAAACCGATTACCTCATTGCCGGTCCAGGGGCAGGCTCGAAGCTGAAAAAGGCCGCTGAGCTGGGCGTTACGACGCTCACCGAGGATGAGTGGCTGGCGCTCGTTGACGGCTAGCTGTCTGGGCGGCGACGAGTGTCACGGTGAATACGGTGCCCTCCGGCCCGGTGCGCTCCAGTTCCAGCGTGCCGCCCATCAGTCCGGCCAGTTCGCGCGCGATTGACAGGCCCAGCCCGGTACTGCCGGGCGTGCCGCCGCTGGCAAAGGGCTTGAACAGCCCGCTGCGGATATGGTCGGGAATTCCCGGCCCGGTGTCGGCTACGCGCACAACCACCTTTCCTTCCTCCAGGGCGGCGCTGACGCGCAGCTCCGCATCCGCGCTGGTCCGCATGGCCTGCAGGGCATTGCCAAACAGGTTGCCGAAGAGTCGAAACAGGCTGTCGCGCTCGCCCATCACGGCAAGTCCGGGACTGACCGAACTGGTCCAGCGCGGGCCGGGCGTGGCGGCCAGTGCTTCAGCCGCGATCTCTTCGAGCAGGGGCGCGAGCGGGACCGGTTCCAGGTTTGGCGGGCGCTCGCGTGCGCGGCCGTATTCCAGCACCTCGCCGCACAGGCGTATGCCCCGGTCAACGGCGCGCACCAGTCTCTGGCCCATGGCGGCGGTGCGGGCGTCCTCGCTTGTCGCGAGCCGGTCGGAGACCAGCTGGGCTGACGCCAGCACGTTTCTCAGATCATGATTGATCTTGGCCACCGCCAGGCCGAGATTGGCCAGCCGGTCGCGCTGGCGCATGGCGGCGAGCACATCGGCCTGCATCGCCGACAGGGCGCGCTGGGCCTCCCCGATCTCATCGCGACGCTGGCTGGCGGGCAGTATGCGGGTGGCATCGGATGGGTCTTGCTGGAAGGCGGTCATCGCCATGGACAGGTCGCGCATGGGCCGTACGAACAGGAAGAGCAGCGCCATGTAGATCAACCCGCCGGTTACCACGGCGATGAAGACAAAGATCCACGCCACGCGCACGGTGAACCCGCCCAGCGCCTCGCGCAGGGGTGCTTCGGGCAGGATGACCAGTATGCGCTCCTCGGCGCGTGTTTCGGGGATCGCGGTCAGTACGATCAGCCGCCCCTGCGGGGCGGTGAAGGTGCCGGCGACCGCCAGTATGTCGCGCAGCGGGCGGGGACGTGTGCGATCCTCGTTGAGCATGGGCGCGCGCCCGGTATCCCCGCCCAGCAGCAGCTCAGTGGTGCCGCCATAGACCCGCGCCACGCCGATGGCATCCGCTCCTGCCAGCAGTTCACGCACTGCTTCTTCGGGCAGATTGTCACCGGCCAGTTCAGCGGCGATAGCGGCCAGATGGGCGGCATTGGCCCGCTCGGTCAGCCACGTATTGCGGAAGTTCGCAGCGGTGGGGAAATAGATCAACACTTCGGCGGCCAGCACGAACGCAACCGTAAGCACGAGCAGGCGTCCGCGCAGCGAGCTGAGCGCGCTCATGCGCCCCCCGCTGGCCGCGTTGTCGCCGCCCTGCCCGTTTTTCGCTGCTTTCATCACCCGCCCAGCCTGCCGGGAGGAAGTCTCCGGCGCAAAGCAAATCAGTGCAGGGCGGACAATAACCCGGCAAGCGCCTTCGCAAAGGGGCCAAATACAACGGGCTCGAAATGCTTGCCGGCGGCCCGTTTCATGGCTTCGGTCCGGGTGGGATAGGCAAGCACCGGTCCGGTCAGGTCGCGTATGGTGCCACCTTTGCTCATGACGATGGCGGCATAGGTGATGATGTCGTCGGCCCGGCTGCCGGCCACATGCACACCGAGCAGTTTTCCGCCTTTTCCGGTGACCAGCCTGACACTGCCTGCGGTGTCGCCTTCCGCAATCGCGCGATCATTATCGGCGAACGGCCAGTCGGTGACACTTGCCGCGCTGCCATGTGTCTTGCGTGCCTGTTCGGTGGTCAGGCCGATCCTGGCAAGGCCGGGGCTGGTATAGACGCAAGCCGGTATCGGGTTGGATGACTGACGTGTGGCCAGCCCGTAATAGAGATTGCGCAGGATGACCGAGCCGTGCCAGCCGGCCAGATGAGTCAACGCGCCCTTGCCGGCGATATCGCCGGCCGCGTAGACGCGCCTGTTATCGGTGCGCAGCCGGTCATCACAGCTGATGCCCAGCGTGTTGCCATGAATGCCTGCGGCCTCAAGACCCAGCTCTTCGACAAATGCCTCACGCCCGGTGGCGACGAGTACATGGGAGGCTTTGATCTCCTCCCCGCCGGGCAGGGTGATGGTCAGATCGCCGGATGTGCCGGCGAACTGCTCGATACCTATGCCCTCGATAAGGCGCACACCATCGGCGGCGAGGGCCAGCTTTACGGCCTCACTATGCTCCGGCTCGAAAGTGGAAAGGAGGCGATGACCCTCAACGATGGTGACCTGCGCGCCCAGCCGAGCGAAGGCCTGGCCCATCTCGCAGCCTATCGGTCCGGCTCCCAGTATGAAGAGATGGCGGGGCAGTTCGGTGAGCTGCCATAAGGTCTCACTTGTCAGATAGGGGATGGTGGACAGCCCTTTGAGGGCCGGTATGCGCGGGCTTGTCCCGGTGGCGATGACAAAGCGCTTGGCCTTCACGACAGCGCTGGCGCTTTCCACGGTGTCAGGCGAGATGAAGCGGGCCCGCTCGCGGATCACCCGAACGCCAAGCCCCTCGAAGCGCTCCTGGCTGTCATTGGGTTCGATGGCGGCTATCGCGGCGCGTACATGCGCCATGATGGCCGCAAAATCGATGACTGGCTCGCCGGCATTGACGCCCAGCCTTGCTGCTGTGCGCACGGTGTGGGCAGCATGGGCTGCGCTCAGCAGCGCCTTGGAGGGCACGCAGCCATAATTGAGGCAGTCACCGCCCATCTCGCTCGCCTCGAACAGGACCACCTTGCGTCCGAGCATGGCGGCCCCTGCCGCCGTAACAAGCCCGGCCGCGCCTGCGCCGATGACGCACAGATCGGCCTTTATCGTGTCGTGGCTCATGGGGCCTCGCTCTCGGGGGTAGGCGATTTGCGTCCGGTGACGCGCCGGTAGACGAAGGGGAACAGCGCGACCAGCGCAAACACGCCCATTGCTGCGATGAGTTCCGGAGTCAACAAGTCCAGAAGGCTTGGCACGCCGCCCGCAGCAAGGCTGATCGTGGCCCCGACAGTGGCGTAAACATACGCCAGCGGCATGACGCCCAGCAGCGTCCCGAGCACATAGGCGCGCAGCGGCACGTTCAGGAGGGCGGTGGCGATATTGATGCCGAAAAACGGCAGGACCGGGATCAGCCGCAGGATCAGCACATAGCTGAAGGCATCCGAAGAAAATCCGTCCTGCAGCCGTTTCACCCAGCCACCGAACTTCGCCCGTGCCCAGTCCGCAAACGCATAGCGCACGGCTAGAAAGATGATGGTCGCGCCGATAGTGGAACCGGTCACCGCTACCCCTGCGCCCAGGACAGGCCCGAATAGGAAGCCCGCTCCCAGGGTGAACCAGATCGCGCCCGGCACCGAGATGGAAACCGCGGCGGCGTAGAGCGCGGTATAGACCATCAGAGCGAGGATAAGATTGTCCGCCACGAAGGCTTCCAGTGCTGCCTGGTTCTCACGCAGGGTTTCCAGATTGAGATGACGCCATGTTCCGCTTGCCAAAACGACGATGAGTGCCGCGGCGAGAAGCAGGACGGGCAGGAAGCGCCGCCAGAGTGGCGCAGGTCTGATGGGCCTGTCGGGTGTGTCGGACGGCATGGGAGACCTCGTGTGGTGCGCGGCTGCACCGGAGCGGTATAGCAGGTCGCGGGCGGGACCGTATACGCATGTGCCGCAAATGCGGACCTGGCTGCAATACTAACGCTTCACATCACGCCCTTCGCGCCAGGCGGCGATATCGGCGCGGCTGACCGCGCAGAGATCGCCCGGCTGGGAGTGTTTCACCGCCATCACGGTCAGGGCATCGGTAAGGGCGGTGACATCATCTCTGCCGCACGCCAGCGCGTCGATCAGCCCGGCGGCGTAAGCATCGCCCCCGCCAATGCGCTCGATAATGCCCTCCAGCGGTTCCGGGCCCGCCGTGAACGCGCCGCTCCGGCTGATAAGGCTTGCTGTGACAGACTGGTCCAGCGTCCCGCGCGTCGCCCGGTAGGTGGTGGCGATACGTTCCAGTACAGGGAAGGCGGCAAAGGCAGCTTTGGCACCCGCTTCAAGGTCCCTGCTCGCCTCGTTCCGGCGTTCGAACTCGCATACGCGGGCAAGATCACCAGCGCTGGCAAAGAGAAGGGTGGTTTCGGCGACCAGCTCCTTCAGGATGGCATTGGCTTCCTTCACCCGGTCGCCCCAAAGCATTTCGCGATAGTTGAAATCGAAGGAGACGGGGATGGATTGCGCCCGTGCCGCGCGCGCCGCCGCCAGCGTAGCTTTCGCCGGTTCGGCCCCAAGTGCAGGCGTGATACCCGACAGGTGCAGCCAGTTCACGCCGTCCAACACGCTGTCCCAGTTCCACGCGCTGGCGGGGGTCAGGGCGAAGGCAGAATCTCTCCGATCATAAAGAATTTCGGCCGGACGGCGCATCGCCCCGCTGGTATGGAAATAAAGCCCCAGCCGACCCTCGCGAATCAGGATGTGGCGGGTATCAAGTCCGGCACGGCGTAGCTCTCCGGCAGCGCCGGTGCCCAGCGCATTGTCAGGAAAAGCGGTGATGACGCGTGCGGAATGACCCAGTGCACACAGCCCGGCCGCCACATTGGCCTCCGCCCCGCCAATATGGGTGTGAAGCTCCGCGGTTTTCAGCAGCGGTTCGCGTCCCGGCGCGCAGAGCCGCATCAGAACCTCGCCGAAGGCGGCCATATGGAGGGGTTGGGACATTGTGGTGACAGGCTCCGGCAGGGTCAGGCGGGAAGAACAGGGCGCGCGCCCGTTTCGAGACGCTGGACAAGACCATAGCCCTCAATGACGCCCGCGCGGAAGCGCGTGTTTGTGGCAAGGCTGTGCGGGAAGATTGTGTCCAGCGACAGGAAGAGCGGAACATCGTGATCCGGGTCGTCATTGCAGCGTGCGGCGATGGCGGCGAGCACGTCAGACAGCGGATCGGTGAGCGGTCTGCTCTCTGCGCCCATCCGGCGCACGAAACGCATCCAGCCGGCCACAGAAGCGCCAAGCAGCGCGATTTGGCGGCCAGCCGCCAGGTTGTCCTCCACCGTGCCCAGAAGCCTCACAGGGAGCTTCTGGGAGCTGTCCCAAGCGATCTGGGAGAGGAGGTGGCATATGGAGGGGTTGGCAAAGCGGGTACGTATCGTGGCGGCATAGGCGGAAAGATGCATCCCGTCCGGTGCGGCGATGGAGGGTGCAATCTCCTCTTCGGCCAGCCGGGTGACGAAGCGGGCAAGCCATCGATCGGCCATCGCGTCGCTCACGCTCTCATAGCCGCAGGCGAGGCCCAGCCAGGCGAGCGGGGAGTGACAGCCATTCAGCAGCCGCAGCTTGGCGAACGCATGACCCGCCACATCGTCCGTCATCAGGGCGCCCGCGGCTTCAAGATCGGGGAAGGCGGCGATATCACTCTTCTCGATCACCCACGAGGTGAAGACCTCGCGCTGCACCGGCACCGCGTCTGTATACCCCAGTGCCTGCGCGATGTGAGCCTTGAGGGCACCGTCCGTTGCGGGCGTGATGGCATCAACCATGGTACGTGGAATGCGCACCTCGCCCGCCATCCAGCTCGCCTGCCCCCTTTCCCGATCCGCCGCGAGCGCCTTCACCGCGCCCTCGATCTTCACGCCATTGTCTGACAGATTATCGCAGGAGAGGACGTGGAAGGGCGCGAGCCCTTGTGCCCGGCGACGGGCGAGCCCCGCCACGATCAGGCCAATTGCGCTGCGGGGCGTCCCGGGGCGGGCAAGGTCATGGACGATATCGGGGTGGGCGGTGTCGAGCGCTCCATCAGGCCCCAGGCAATAGCCCTTCTCGGTAATGGTCAGCGTGACGAGCTTCACCGATGGCAAGGTGAGGGTGGCAAGCAGAGGCTCAGGTCCTCGCGCGCCGGACTGGGCCGAGAGGATGGAGCCGATCACCTGCGTCTCCTCGCCTTCGCCCAGCGTCTGCAGCGTGTAGAGCCCGTCCTGCGCGTTCAGGGCGTCCGCTATGTCGCGGCTGCGCAGCGCCATGGTGGCAATGCCCCAGCGCGGATCGGTGTGCAGCACACGGTCGATATAGGCGGCCTGATGGGCGCGGTGAAATGCTCCGGGACCGATATGAACGAGGCCGGTTTCAACGCGGTCGCGCTCATAGGCCGGGCGCTTCACGCCAGCGGGCAGGTGCGCGAGTGCGGCGGTGTTGAGGCGTGCGCTCACAGAGTCACCCCGCTCTTCCAGATGGCAATCTCGCGCTCGCCACTGATCTCGTTGCGGGCGGGTTGGCCATTCGCGGTATTGAGGATGAGGGCGAAAAGCCGGTTCGCGGCTTCCTCCAGGCTGTCACCTGCCAGAACGACTCCGGCATCAAAATCAATCCAGTGGCTCTTACGGGCGGCGAGATCGGAATTGGAGGCGATCTTCAGTGTCGGCACGGGAAAGCCCAGCGGCGTGCCCCGGCCCGTGGTGAAGAGGATGATCTGCGCACCCGCTGCGGCAAGGGCGGTGGAGGAGACCGCGTCATTGCCCGGAGACTCCAGCAGGGCGAGACCCGGCGCGCTCACTCGCTGGCCATAATCAAGCACGCTGGTCAGCTGGGCTGCACCGGCCTTCTGCACCGCACCGAGGGATTTTTCCTCCAGCGTGGTGATGCCGCCCGCGATATTGCCCGGTGAGGGGTTCTCGTGGACCGGTTCGCCATGGCGTTCGAAATAGCGCTTGAAACGCTTCACCAGAGCGGCCCCGGCCTTGAAGATGTGCTCGTCCCTCGCCCGGGAGAGGAGCAAGTGCTCGGTCCCGAAAATCTCAGGAATTTCAGTCAGTAGCGCTGTGCCACCAGCGCCTGCCACACGCTCGGACATACGGCCCGCGAGCGGGTTGGCGGTGAGGCCGGAAAACCCGTCCGACCCGCCGCACTTCACCCCGATGACGAGATCGCTCAACGGGCAGGGCGTCCGGACATCTTTCTCCGCGATAGCGGCGAGGTCCTCAATCAGGCCAACACCTTCTTCCATCTCATCGCCTGCGGCCTGGGCGGCGAAGGCGCGGATGCGGGCGCGATCGAGCTCGGGCGCGGCTTCCAGCAGTTTTTCTATCTGATTGGATTCGCACCCCAATCCGACGATCAGTACGCCGCCGGCATTGGGATGACCGGCCAGTGCGGCCAGAATGGCGCGGGTATGCGCCAGATCATCGCCGAGCTGCGAACAGCCGAACGGATGGGTGATGGCATGAACGCCATCGACCCGGCCTTCCAGCCGTCTGGCAGCCTTTGACGCGATGCGCTGAGCGGTGCGGGCGACACAGCCAACCGTCGCTATCACCCAGATTTCATTGCGGATTCCAACCCTTCCATCAGCGCGGCGATAGCCCATGAAATGCCCACCAAGAGGCCGCGAGCCCGGTGCGATGGCGGAATTATCGGGTGTATAGTCCAGAGGCGTTTCCGGCGTCAGCAGGGTGGTAAGGTTATGCACATGCACGTGTGTACCGGCCATAATATCAGTAATCGCGGCGCCTATGGGCCAACCATATTTGAAAATACGCGCGCCTTCGCTGACCGTGTGAAGCGCAAACTTGTGACCTTTCGGGATGTCGTCCCGCAGAGCGATATCCGCACCATCAATACTGATAATCTGCCCGGCAGAAAGCGGCATCAGGGCCATCGCCACCGAATCATCCCGGTGCAGTTTCAGGGCCTGTGGCAGGGGCGTCGGTGCGCCGGCATCCGTCACGATTTCGACCTTTCCTGATGCCTGAAGCTTACTATGGTAACCGGTGTCAAATTGGGTCAAGTGGGGAGATTTAAGGGTATCGGCCCAGCCTATTTGCAGAGAGCTTACATATTTTCGCTGGTATCGCGAGCCGGTGTGTTATGTCCTTGGAGACAATTTTTAGGTGGGTGGACAGGACATGACAAAGAAGACCCAGCGCAGGGCGGGCGCGAGTGACGGTTTGGGCGGCAGTGGCACGGGACGCAAGCGCGCCACGATCAATGATATTGCCCGCCTTGCCGGCGTCTCGAAAAAGACCGTCAGCCGGGTCATCAACCGTTCGCCTTTCGTCAAGACCGAGACGCGCGAGAAGATCGAGTCGCTAATGAAGGAGCTGGGTTACCGCCCGGACCCGCAGGCGCGCGGGCTCGCTTTCCGCCGCTCCTTTCTGATCGGGATGATCTATGACAACCCTAATCCGCAATACGTGGTTCATATCCAGCAAGGCATTCTCGACGCAGTACGCGATGGCGGGTTCGAGCTGGTGGTTCATCCGTGCAACCGGGCCGACCCGAATTTCCACGAGCAGGTGAGAGGGTTTGTCGAGCAGCTGAAGCTGTTCGGTGTGGTCCTCACCCCTTCGGTATCGGAAGACGAAACACTGGTGGAGATATTGCGCGAGATTGAGTGCCCTTATGTACGTGTGGCCTCTGTATCTCTGGACGAGACCGAGCGCATGATCGTCACCCATGACGCGATCGGCGCAGCAGAGGCTGCCCGGCACCTGGCCGATCTCGGCCACAAGCGCATCGCCTTCATCACCGGCCTTCCCACCTTCCGCTCCTCTCATGAACGCCGGCGCGGCTTTGCTGAGGGGTTGGCCGAACGCGGGCTGAAGCTTGACCCTGCCTATGTGATGGAAGGCGCCTATACGTTTGAATCCGGGGTGGAATGCGCTACCAGGCTGCTCGCCATGGAGGTGCCCCCGACGGCTATCTTCACCGGCAATGACGAGATGGCGGTGGGCGTTTACAAGGCCGCGCGCGAGGCGGGCCTCTCCATTCCGCGCGATCTGTCCATTGTCGGCTTTGACGACAGCCCGATGGCGGCGCGGCTCTGGCCGACGCTGAGCTCGGTACGCCTGCCGATCCGCGATATGGGCCGCTATGCCGCCGAAAAGCTGATAGAGTTGACCCGTGAGGGTGGCGGCCAGTCGAGCGACAAGCCCATCGTGGTGCCCCGGCTTGTCGCGCGGGAGTCGGCCGCCCCCCCCTCAATACCTAACCCGGGCTGACGCGGTGATACCCCGCCTTGCCCTTGAAATCGAGTATGACACCGGTTACCAAATGGGACGGGAACGGAAACCGGCCTCACAAGAACCGGGCCGGATCCGGGAGGAGATAATGGCCAGCGCGCCCCTAAGGCTGAACGAAGACAGGTTGTTTCCGGCAGAGCCCGGAATCCGCGCCATTGCGCGTGAGCTGTACGGCCTTGTCCGCGATCTGCCGATCATCAGCCCGCACGGCCATACCGATCCCAGCTGGTTTTCCGAGAACCGGCCCTTCGGCAATCCCACCGAGTTATTGTTGGCACCGGACCATTATCTCTACCGCATGCTCTACAGTCAGGGCGTGACGCTGGAGGCACTCGGCGTGCCGTCACGCAAGGGGAGGCCTGACACCGATCCGCGCGAGGCGTGGCGGATTTTCGCCCACCATTTCCACCTCTTTCGGGGCACACCCTCTGCGATGTGGCTGAACCATGTGTTCGTGGAGGTATTCGGGCTGGATGTGCGGCTCAGCGCACAGACGTCAGATCATTATTACGACGTCATCGATGCGGCGTTGAAGACGGAGGCCTTCCGTCCGCGTGCGCTCTTTGATCGGTTCAATATCGAGGTGTTGGCGACCACGGAAGGGCCCACCGATACGCTGGATCATCACCATATTATCGCGCGTTCAGGGTGGGGCGGGCGCGTGATCACCGCCTACCGGCCCGACTCTGTCATCGACGCCGATTACGAGGCGTTTGACGGCGCGCTGGAGGCTTTTGGCGACATCACCAATTGCGACGTCTATTCATGGAAAGGCTATCTTGAGGCTCATCGCCTGCGCCGGGCCGACTTCATCGCGGCCGGGGCCACGTCCAGCGATCACGGCCACCCGACCGCGCTGACAGCTGATCTTTCCGGCGCAGAGGCCGAGGCCCTTTTCCAGCGCGTGGTGAAGGGCCGGTCTTCAGCCGAAGACAATGAACTGTTCCGCGCCCAGATGCTCACCGAGATGGCGAAGATGAGCCTTGAGGACGGTCTGGTCCTGCAGATCCATCCCGGCTCATTGCGTAACCATAATGGCCCCTTGTTCAGCAGCCATGGCCGCGACAAGGGCGCGGATATCCCCACCCGCACCGACTATGTGCGCGCGCTAAAGCCGTTGTTGAACCGGTTCGGCAATGATCGCTTGCTTTCCATCATCGTCTTTACGCTGGACGAGAGCGCCTATGCGCGCGAGCTCGCCCCGCTGGCGGGCCACTACCCCGCGCTGAAACTGGGTCCGGCCTGGTGGTTCCATGACAGCCCGGAAGGGATGCGCCGCTTCCGCGAGCAGACCACCGAGACAGCGGGCTTCTACAACACGGTCGGCTTTAACGACGATACCCGCGCCTTCCTTTCCATCCCCGCCCGCCATGATATGGCGCGGCGGGTGGACAGTGCGTTCCTCGCCCCGCTGGTGGCCGAGCACCGCATGGAGATGGACGAGGCCGCAGAGCTCGCGATCGAGCTGGCCTACTCCCTTGCCAAGCGTGCCTACAAGCTGGATGCGCCGCCCGTCGCTGACCCGGCGCGCCAGCGCGCCTGACCCATTTCATATTCGCTGACCCCCCGGAGGACCTTCACCATGTTCAAGAAGACCCTGCAAGCCACCCACCCGGACATGATGGACGGTGTCTCCAACGATGATCTGCGCGAGCGCTATCTGGTCGATGGCATTTTCGTGCCGGGCAAGATCACGCTGGTCTATTCACACAATGAGCGCTTCGTGATTGGCGGCGCAGCGCCGGACGGCAAACCGCTCGCATTGCCGGCACAGACCGAACCGGAATCGGCCAAGGGCCATCCCTTCCTCGAACGCCGCGAAATGGCGGCGGTGAATGTCGGCGAAGGGCCGGGCGCGATCATTGTCGACGGTACGCGCCATGAGCTGGCCGAGAAGGACGCGCTCTACCTGCCCATGGGCTGCAAGGAGGTGGTGTTTGAAACCGCTTCGAAGGACAGGCCGGCGCAGTTCTACCTGGTCTCCTGCCCGGCCCATGCGGCCTATGAGGTGAAGAAAATCTCGATCGCCGATGCCACCCCTCTGGAGCGCGGCACGATGGAGGAGAGCAATCAGCGCACGATCTACCAGTTCGTGGTGCCGGGCGTGTGCCAGTCGGCCCAGCTTCTGATGGGGATGACAATCCTGAAGCCCGGCAGTGTGTGGAACACCATGCCCCCGCACCTGCATGACCGCCGCTCTGAGATCTATTTCTATTTCGGCCTCGGCGAGAAGGGCCGCGTCTTCCACTTCATGGGTGAGGCCGACAATGCCCGCCATATTGTGGTGTCGGACAAGGAAGCGGTGATCTCCCCGCCCTGGTCGATCCATATGGGCTCGGGCGTCTCCAACTACATCTTCATCTGGGCGATGGCGGGCGAGAATCTCGACTATACCGACATGAACGTCCTCGATATCTGCCAGCTCAAATAGGATTCCGCGATGGCCGCTTCCTTTTCCCTTGCGGGCAAGACCGCCCTGGTGACCGGTGCCAATACCGGGCTCGGTCAGGCGATTGCCGTGGCGCTGGCAGAGGCCGGTGCTGACATTGCCGCGGTGGGCCGTTCCAGCGCCGCGCAGACCGGCAAAATGGTCGAGGCGGCCGGGCGGCGCTTTGTGGAGATCAAGGCCGATCTCGGCGATAATTCCGTCACGGGCCGGGTTGTCGAGGAGGCGGTGGCCGCGCTCGGCGGGGTGGATATCCTCGTCAATAATGCCGGGATCATCCGCCGCAATGATGCGCTCGACTTTACGCAAGACGACTGGGATCAGGTGATGAATGTCAACCTGAAATCGGTCTTCTTCCTGTCGCAGGCGGTCGCCCGGCACATGGTGGAAAAGGGCAAGGGCGGCAAGATCATCAATATTGCCTCCATGCTTTCCTTCCAGGGGGGGATCCGGGTCGCGTCCTACACAGCGTCCAAGAGCGGGGTGGCAGGGCTGACAAAGCTGTTGGCAAACGAATGGGCCGGCAAGGGCATCAATGTGAACGCCATCGCGCCGGGCTATTTCGCCACCAATAATAC
>JBJHCI010000018.1:5543-13435 GCA_050485925.1 Maricaulaceae bacterium | reverse complement strand
CCCCTACGCCATCTACGCCCAGCGCATAATGAAGCTGGACGTGCTGGACCCGCTGGACCGCGAACCCGGCCCGCCCGAGCGCGGCAATGCCTGGCACCGGGCACTTGAGCTGTGGGTGAAGGCGCTTGGCGACCGGGTGAAGCTGCCCGGGAATACGCTTGAGCAACTGGTGGAGCACGGAGAGAAGGCTCTGCGCGAGGCTGGCTTTACCGAAGCGGAACTCGCCACCGAGCTTCCCCGCTTTGCCCATGCAGCCCGCTGGATGGTGGAATATGAGGCGCAAAGGCGGGTCGAAGGCCAGCTGCCTGTCGCGGCGGCGCTGGAAACACGCGGATCGATCAGCTTTGACGCCGGCGGGCAGAGCTTCACCCTGTCGGCTAGGCCCGACCGGATCGATCGCGGACCGGAGGGTTATGCCGTTCTGGACTACAAGACCGGAAATATCCCCTCGGAAACCGCCGTTCTGGCCGGCTTCTCCCCCCAGCTGACTCTGACCGGAGCGATCCTCGCCGGTGGCGGGTTTGCCGGTGTGCCCGCCGGGCCCATCCACCGCTATCGCTATATCGCGGTGAAGGGCACCAAGACCGCGGGAGAGGAAAAGGAGATTCCCGGCTTCGACAACAGGACAAAGCAGCGCAGGGCTGATCCGGAGGAGATGCACGCCAAGGCCCTCGAGCGCCTTGTCCGCTATGCGGCGAAGTTTGCTGATCCGCTGCATCCCTATCACAGCCAGCCGCGCCGCCAGTACGTCAATGATTACGGCGATTACGACCATCTGGCCCGGCGTAGCGAATGGTCCACCGCGCCGGACAAGGAAGGCTGGAACGGGGAGGGCGAGGCATGAGCGCGCCCGGCTTTGATCCGGCCATTGCGGCCCTTGCCACCACAGCCCAGCGCGAGGCCGCCGACCCGCGCGCCAGCGTGTTTGTCGAGGCCAATGCCGGCTCGGGCAAGACGCGCGTTCTGGTCGACCGGGTGGCGCGCCTGCTGCTGGAGGGCGTGCCGCCGGACCGCATTTTGTGCGTGACCTTCACCAAGGCGGCAGCCGGCGAGATGCAGACGCGGCTGTTCCTGAAACTCGGCGAATGGTCGGTCATGGCCGACACGGATCTGCGCGCCGAATTGCAGAAGCTGACCGGCGAGGATGTCGAGCCGGATGCCGGGCGTCTGGCCGAGGCAAGAAAGCTCTTTGCCCGCGCGCTGGAAACGCCGGGCGGGCTGAAAGTCCAGACCCTGCACGCGTTCTGCGATTCGCTTCTGCGCCAGTTTCCGCTGGAAGCGGGCCTGCCGCCGGGCTTTGCCACGCAAGAGGATACCCAGAGCGCCCGTGTGCGCCGCGAGGCGGAACACTCAGTTTATGAGGCCGCAAGGCGCGAGCCCGGCGGGAAGCTGGCAACCGCCATTGAGGCGATCACCGTGCGCGCCGGGCCGACCGGCTTCGAGGCAATATTCAAGAAGGCCGCGCACGAACGTCATCGCCTGTCGGAACTGTTTGAACAGGCGCAAGGCGAAGGCCCGCTCATCGCGGAAGCCGCACGCCTTCTTGGCGTTGATCCGGATACGGATGAAGCGCGCTTGAAAGCCGATTTCATTGCCGGACTCGATCTCGATGTGCTGCAACGCTGCGCCGATGCCATAGCCGCTTCCACGGCCAAGTACGCCGAAGCGGACGCCGAAAAACTCTATGCGCCCTTGCGCCTTGCCCGCGCGGGCGAGCGGGAGAAGGCCTTCGAGGCCTATTGCGGTTTCATGCTGACAGGCAAAGGAGAACTGCGCGCCTCGCTCTTTGTGAAGAGTGCGGGCGAAGCCTGCCCCGACCTTATCAGCCTCTTCGGTCCCGACGGCACCGAGCGCGCCCGCATGGAGGCGGTATTGCGTCAGCTCTCGGCTGTGCGCCTGCATGTGCTGACATCGGCGAGCCTTACCCTCGCGCGGGCCTTTATCACGGAGTATGAGCGCCTGTTGACGCGCGAGCGCGCGGTGGATTTTGCAGACCTTGTGGTGCGGGCCTCACGGCTTCTCGGCACCGCAGAGATGGCCGCCTGGGTGCGCTACAAGCTCGATGGCGGTCTGGATCACATCCTCGTCGATGAAGCGCAGGATACGGCGCCGGAACAATGGGATGTGATCGATGCCCTGTCGGCGGAGTTTTTTGCCGGAGAGGGGCGCGAGCGGAGAAGCGCGCTGGCCCGCACCGTGTTCTGCGTGGGCGATGAGAAGCAATCCATCTATTCGTTCCAGAACGCCGATCCGGCCCGCTTCATCCAGCAGGGCATGAAACTCGCCGCGCAGGCCGAAGGCGCAGGGCTGGCGTTTGCCAGGCCGGAGCTGAAAACCTCCTTCCGCTCGGCGCCGGAAGTGCTCGAAGCGGTGGATATGGCCTTTGCCGATGTGCGCGCGGCAATCGAGACAAAAGCTTTTTCCGGCGCGCCGGATGCGAAGTTTTACGACGACCGCGGACAGAAGGCGGAGGCCATCCCCGCCACCGGTACCTATCCCTTCATGGCCTATCGCGGGCATGAGGCCGCGCGGCGCGACACGCCGGGCTGTGTGGAAATCTGGCCGTTCACACCGCGCCTGCCCAGGAGCGAGGAAGACAGCCTGGATGAGGAGGCGGACGGCCCGGTAGACACCCGCAAGCGCAACTCCCCGCGCAACCAGCTCGCAGAAGCGGTGGCGCAGGAGATCAAGGCGATCATCGATCGCGGCGATGCGGTGTGGGAGGAGACGAAAGAGGGCTGGAAGCAGCGCGCCGCGACACCCGGTGATATTGTCATCCTCGTGCGCAAGCGCAGCGGGCTGTTTGCCGAGATCATCCGTCAACTGAAGATCAATGAGGTACCTGTAGCGGGTGCGGACCGGATGGTGTTGCCAGACCAGCTGGTCGTGCAGGACATGCTCTCGCTGGCCCGTTTCGCCCTGCAGCCGGGCGATGATCTGGCGCTGGCTGAAGTGCTCAAAAGCCCGGCTTTCCATCCTGTAGGAGCTGAAACCCCACCGATTGACGAGGAGGCGCTGTTCCGCCTCGCCCATAAGCGCAAGGGCACGCTCTGGGAGGCGCTCCAGCGCAGCGATGAGCCTGCGCTGGCCGACGCCAGGGCCGCGCTGAAGGCTGTGCGCGGGCGCGTCGATACGCTGACCCCTTATGCCTTCTTCGCACGTTTCCTCAGCGAGGCGTCCGATACCGGCGAAACGCGCACCGCGCGCATCTACGCCCGGCTGCGCGAAGAAGCGCGCGACCCGCTGGAGGAGTTTCTCTCCCGCGCACTGGCCCATGAGCGCGAAGGCGCGCCCTCGCTCGCCCGCTTTATCGACGCCATCACCCGCTCCGACAGCGAGCTGAAGCGTGATCCCGAAGGTGGGCGCAACGAGGTGCGCGTGATGACGGTCCATGCCGCCAAGGGGCTGGAGGCGCCCATCGTCTTCCTTCCCGACACGACGAGCCCGCCCTCCGGCCGCCATCCGCTGATAGAGGATCACGAGATGAGCGGACTCCTCTGGTCAGAGAATGACGCGCTTGTCCCCAACATCATCACCACGCTGCGCGAGAGCTGGAGCCAGGACCAGGAAAACGAATCCGCCCGCCTGCTCTATGTCGCCATGACGCGGGCGCGCGACCGGCTGGTCGTGTGCGGCCATGCCCATGGCAACTCGAAGGAGCCCAAGCCCGACACGTGGTATGGCCGCCTTGCCAAAGCCTGGCAGGGGAAGGACTGGCGCGACGTGCCAACCGCCATTGATGGAATCGCGGCGAAATATGAATGGGACAGCTTCGTCCC
Organism: Maricaulaceae bacterium; assembly: GCA_050485925.1. Classification (GTDB taxonomy): domain Bacteria; phylum Pseudomonadota; class Alphaproteobacteria; order Caulobacterales; family Maricaulaceae; genus Glycocaulis. Next base: position 9,656 of record JBJHCI010000018.1, on the reverse strand, counting down.
CGCCCGGCGCTATGGCGAAGACCTGACGCCTGCCGAAAAGAAGACGGCAGAAGAGAGCGCGCAGCGGGGCGAGCCCGCCTGGCTGCGCACGCCCGCTCCGGGCGAGCCTGCGCCGGTTCGCCCGCTGGCACCTTCGCGCCTGCTGGCAGGGCTGGAGGCTGGCGGGGAACCGGCCGGGCTCTCCCCGCTGGCCGATGGGGGGCGCGCGCGCTTCCTGCGCGGCACGCTGATCCACAAGCTGTTGCAGACCCTGCCGGATCTGCCCGAGGCCAGCCGCGCCGACGCCGCCAAGCGCCTGCTCGCCCGCCATCAGGAGCTGGACGATGAAGCTCGCGGTGCCGTCGCTGGCGAGGCACTGGCCATCCTGGCCGATCCGCAGTTTGCGGCCCTGTTTGGGCCGGGCTCGCGCGCAGAAGTCTCGCTCTCGGGCACCGCGCCCGACCTGCCGGCAGGCGTACAGGTAAGCGGCCAGATTGACCGCCTGCTGGTCACCCCGGACAATGTGATGATCGCCGACTTCAAGACCAACCGCCCGCCGCCTGCCGATGTGGCGGATGTGGCCCCGGCCTATCTCGCCCAGATGGGGGCGTACCGGGCGCTCCTGCGAGCCCTGTATCCGGACAGGTCGGTGCAATGCGTACTCATCTGGACCGATCAGGCGCGCGCCATGGCCCTGCCCGATACAGCCATGGATGAAGCGCTCAAGCTTGCCGCGCAGAGCCGTGCGCTTGACCGCACGGGTCCTGCTACCTAGGTGTTTAGGCAATCAAGGCGGGCTGGGCAGCCGATTCCGGTGCCGGGCCTGAAACCTTCCAAGGGAGAAAGCCCATGGCGACCAAAGCGGTGTCTGACGATTCCTTCGAAACCGATGTTCTGAAAGCCGGTGGTCCGGTGCTTGTGGACTTCTGGGCGGAGTGGTGTGGCCCGTGCAAGCAGATCTCGCCCGCACTTGACCAGATCGCATCGGAGCATTCCGGCAAGATCACGGTCGCCAAGGTGAATATCGACGAAAACCCGATGACGCCCGGCAAGTATGGCGTGCGCGGCATCCCCACCCTGATGATCTTCAATAATGGCGAGCTGGTTTCCACCAAGGTGGGCGCTATGGCCAAGGGCAAGATCGAAGAATGGATCAACGAGACGCTCTAGGGCGCGTTGCGCTTTTGAGATTGAGAAACCCCGGATGGAGACATCCGGGGTTTTTTGTTTGAAGCATCAGGGATGTCATCCTCCGGCCGCGAAGCGGTCCGGGGGACCCAAGCCTCTTTCGGTTCCGCAACGCATCCGCGGCATCGCTATTGTGTGGAAGAACAACAAATGGATCCCGGCTCGGGGGGCCGGGACCCCTGCGGAGAGGTCAGCGCTAAATAAGGCCTCGCCAATTGGCTCTGGGTTCCCGTCTTCACGGGAACGACGCAAGTGAGATCAACTTCCCGCCAGCTCCGCATTGATGGTCTGCGCGGCCTTTCGCGGGTCGCTGGCAGCGTTGACGGGCCGCCCGACCACGATGCGGGTCGCGCCCATTCGAATAGCCTCGGCCGGGGTGGCGATACGCGCCTGATCGTCCGCCGCGCTACCCGCCGGGCGGATGCCGGGCGTCACGATGTCAAACCCGTCCCCGAAGCGCGCCCGCAGTTCTTCCGCTTCCAGGGCAGACGCGATCACGCCATCACAACCCGCTTCCAGCGCCTGCTCCGTGCGCATCAGCACGAGGTCCCGGGCACCTTTGGCAAAGCCCATCTCTTTAAGCATCGCATCGTCATAGGAGGTCATCACGGTGACGGCGAGCAGTTTCAGGTTCGAGCCTTCGCGCCCCTTATGCGCGGCGCGCATCACCGGCGGTTCGGCATGGATGGTCAGATAGTCCGCCCCCGACGGCGCGATGGAGCGCGTCGCCTTTTCCACCGTGGCGGAGATGTCGTGCAGCTTGAAATCAAGGAACACGCCATGGCTGGCGGCCTTCAGCTCCCGGCACAAATCCATGCCCCCCAGCGGGAAAAGCTGCAGGCCGATCTTGTAGAAGCAGCCCGCATCGCCAATCGCGGCCACCAGCGCACGTGCCTCCTCAATCGTCGGCACGTCCAGCGCGGTAATCAGGCGGGGATCAGCGGTCATTGCGCACCCATACGTGCGGCCATGCGCTTTTCCTGCATGCGCATCAGGGCGCGGCCCACAGGGTCGGGCAGGGCTTTGGACATGGCGGTGAGGAATTTGTACCAGGCTCCAGGCACGCGCAGCACCACGCCGCGCTCTACCGCGTCATAACCGGCTTTTGCCACCTCTTCTGCTGTCAGCATCCAGAATTTCGGCATTTGCGACACGACCGGGCGCGCGCCGTTCACATCGTGAAACTCTGACCAAGTGTAGCCGGGCGCTATCGCGCTGACATGCACATTCTTGCCCGAAAGCTCCAGATGCAGGGCTTCGGAAAACTTGATCAGGAGGCTCTTTGCGCCGGGATAGAGCGTACCGGAGAAGCGAGTGTGCGCGTTCGCGCTCGGCAGGAGGGCGGAGACCGAGGAGACGTTGATAATGCGGCCGAAGCCGCGTTCCGCCATGCCCGGCGCAACCAGATGGGTGAGCGCGAGATAGTTGGTGACCATGAGCTGTAGAAAGCGCGCCTGATCGGCCCATTTCGTCTCGGCGAAGAAGCCCGGCTGGCCCGCACCGGCATTGTTGACGAGGCCGTCAATCTGCCGTCCGGCATCCTCCACGGCCTTCACGATGTCCTTTGGCGCGCTCGCCTTGGAGAGGTCAACCGGGATGATGAGGCTCTCCACGCCGTAGCGGGCCTTCATCTCTTCGGCGAGATCCTTGAGCCGGTCCTCGCGCCGTGCAACCAGCGCCAGATCCCAGCCATGACCGGCAAACTCGCGGGCGAACGCTGCACCAATGCCCGATGAGGCTCCTGTAACGACAACCAGACGGCGGGCCATGGCCACTCTCCTTCAATTTCCGCTTGGCGCGGAAACTGGAGATAGCCGGGGCTATTGTCCAGTAGGCAGGCCAGGCGGGTCAGGATGCCTGCTTTAACGCTTCGCGGAAGCCGGCCAGCTCCCTATCCAGCCGCCCGGCCGCGCCTTTGAGGCTCTCCGACGCCCCGGCAAACCGACCGGCGGCCTCATCGGTGCGCCCGGCTGCGGTCGTCACCTCGGCGATGCGCGCATCAATGCCGGATGTGGCGTCAGCGGCCTTCCCGGCAAGCTGTGCGATCTCGCCGGTGGCACCGGACTGCTCGCCAAACGCGCCCCGGGCACTGGACGCCGCACCGCGCATTTCCTCAATGATGGACGCGATCCGCTCAAGTGCCTGGCCGGCCCCTTCGGATGCGTGGGCCATTGCCTCGATCTTGGAGCGGATATTCCCGGTCGCCTTGGCGGTCTGGTCGGCGAGCGCTTTCACTTCGCTCGCCACCACCGCAAAACCCTTGCCGGCCTCACCGGCACGCGCGGCCTCGATGGTCGCGTTCAGGGCCAGAAGATTGGTCTGCTCGGCGATATCGGCCACAAGATCGGCAATCGCCTGGATTTCCTCGCCGGCACTGTCCAGCTCGCCCATGGACTGGGAGGCCCGCCCGGCCTCCTCCACCGCCCGGCAGGAAACAGCGTCAGTGCTCTCCATGATGCGCGATACCTCGGAGATGGAGGCCGCCAATTCCTGCGCAGCCGCGGCTACGGCTTCGAAATGGCCGGATGTCTCGGACACCCGCCGGGAGGCTTCTTCGGCGCCTTCACGGGTGGCGCCCGCATCCTGGCGCAGATCTTCGGCCAGCGTGTCCATGCGCTGTGATGCGGCCCGGATTTCGTCCAGCACCCCCGCCACCGTCTTCTCAAAGCCACTGGCCAGCGCATTAACGGTCATGCGGCTCTCCTCAATCTGGCGCTGGCGCGCCTGATCGCTTTCGGCCAGCCGGTTGGCCTCTCCGGTCGCGGCTTCCGCTTCAGCGATGGCGGTATCGGCGCTGTCGAGCGCGGACACGATGCGCGCACACAGCCAGATCAGCGCGCCGGTCTGACCGACCACCACAACAGCGTGGAACACCACGCGCAGGAAGTCACCGCCATCGGGGAATACCGCAAACGGCAGCAGGAAGTTGAAAGAAAGATGGTGCAC
>JBJHCI010000018.1:0-5533 GCA_050485925.1 Maricaulaceae bacterium | reverse complement strand
CCCGCCAGTCGCACAGCACCGTGGCCGCGGCCAGCATGGCGAAGAACACCATGTGCATGTCGATCTGCCAGCTTGATCCACTGGCCAGCCAGGTCAGCGCCGCCGGGAACGCGATCAGGCCAGCGGCGAGCGATAGGCGTGTGGCCAGCGATTGTGGCGAGGCGCGCCACGCCGCAACACACCCGCCGGCCACAAGGGCCAGAAATACCGTTCCGGTAATGAGACGTTCAGGTGCCGTCAGCAACGCGGCGAGCGCGAACACCGGCACAAAGCTGACCAGCGCCGCCAGAAGGGCGCGCTGTGACTGGTTACGTACGGACTCAAGACGGGTCATGACCCGGCCTCCATGGTCTGGGTTTGCGACTGATTGCAGCCGGCAGCGAAAACGGGACGAATGACGAGCAGCGCACCTTCCCGGCGCAGGGCGGCCGCCCCCGCCTCGGGAAGGGTGAGGCGCACGGCATATCCACCCGGCAAGGGATTGAGGTCGCGTGCATCAGCTGCGGCCGCTGCCAACAGGACGGCAGACAGGCTGCTGCCCGGCGGAAAAATAGCGATGGCTTCGCCTTCCATCGGCGGGGCCAGCACGGCAATGGCGGGCGCGGTCAGCACCAGGGCCAGCACGCCGGCACATATCCCGTTGGCAAGGCGATCCCGGTTGCCCGAGCGCATAACGTCTCCGCAAATTCTGCGTGGGTCCGTGCATGACGGCATCCCGGCGCAGGCAAACTCCCCGCCCCTGTTTCGCCTGACACGCTTAATGACCGGTTAGTGAGGCGTTTGACGTGCTCATCAAAAAATTTGCAGCGCGTCGGGAACGCATCGTGTCCCCCACGCATTTCTGAGTCGTCTGGCCGGTCCACCCCCCCGACCCCCGCTTCCCCGGACCGGCGCAACAGAGGAACGACCCAGATGAAGACGTTTCTGATTTCAGGCGTGTCCGCCTTTGTTCTCGCCGGTGCAGCCATGGCTGTTCCGTTCGAGGAAGCCGATACCGATGGTGATGGCCGCATCAGCTTTGAAGAGCTGCAGGCTGTCGACCCGATGGTCTCCGAAGCCGAGTTCACGCTCTATGATGTGAATCTGGACGGGTATCTGGACGAGGATGAGTACGCGGCCTGGCGCATCGCCACACAGCGTGACGCCGAACCGGCCCCGCTGGACGAGCCGCTGACGGACGATCCGCTTGTGGATGAATTCGACCTGCCCGAAGAGCCGGTTGACGAAGCCGAGCCGTTCGAGCCGGAGCCGTCCCTTGAAAAGTCGCTCATGAAGTCCGACGAGCCGCCCGCCGAGGACCGCTGGGGCGATGAGTACGACGACGACGAGGACAAGGACGAGGAGTCCGATGACGAAGAGTCCGATGACGACGAAGAAGACGGCGGCGAGGAGCGTCCCTGGTAAGGGATGATCTTCAAAGCCGGCCGGCCCCCCGTCTCCAGTCTCCTCCCCGCCCAATCCCCGGAGACTGACCCGGGCGGGGGGCTGGCCACTCAGGGCTCGGCGGTGCCTCCCGCCGCCGCCTGGAGCCCAAAAGAAGGGCCGCTCCCCCGGGAGCGGCCCTTTGCCTTTTGTGCGCTTGTTTAGCCCCAGGGCCCGCCATAGGTCTGGCGGTCAGAGCCTCCCGAACCGCTCCACGGCCCCTCATCGCCCCATGGCCCTTGCGGATAGCGCCCCGCCCCTCCCATCTGGCGCAGGCGGGCGATGCGGTTGGCGGTGGCCGGGTGAGTGGAGAAGAGATTGTCCGCTCCCTGCCCGTTCAGCGGGTTGATGATGAACATGTGCGCGGTCGCCGGATTGCGCTCGGCTGCCGGATTGAGAGTGGTGCGCGCGCCGCGCTCGATCTTTTCCAGCGCATTGGCAAGCCAGACCGGCTGGTCACAGATCTCGGCCCCCACCCGGTCGGCTTCGTATTCGCGGGCGCGGGAAATCGCCATCTGCACCAGAGCCGCCGCCATCGGCGCGAAGATTGCCAGCGCGATTGCGCCGATCAGCCCGCCGGGTCCGCGATTGCCCCCGAAGAAGAGCGCGAAATTGGCCAGAAAGCCGATGGCACCGGCGAGCGTTGCCGTCACGGTCATGGTCAGCGTGTCGCGGTTCTTCACATGGGCAAGCTCATGGGCCATTACGCCCATCACCTCCTCACGGGTGAGGCGGGTCAGAAGGCCCGACGTGGCGGCGACAGCCGCGTTTTTCGGGTCACGCCCGGTGGCGAAGGCATTGGGCTGGGGCGTGTCGATCACATAGACGCGCGGGCGCGGCATGTTCGCCCGGTCAGCCAGCGCAATCGTGTCCTGCGCAAAGCGCCTGAGCACCGGATTGGCCTCATCAGGCGTGATCTCGCGCGCGCCGTGCATGGACAGCACCATCTTGTCGGAATTCCACCAGGCAAACACATTCATCGCGGCGGCGATGACAAAGGCGATGGCCGCACCACCCGGTCCGCCAATCAGATAGCCCACACCGATAAAGAGCGCGGTCATTGCCGCCAGCAGCATGAAGGTACGCAGCGTATTGAACGTCATCGGTTTGCCTCGTGACATGCGGGGGAGGATTGGCCTTGCGGGCCATTTATTCCTAGATATCTGGTATGACCCTGCCCGGCACGCAAGACACACCTGAAAAACCGCTTAGCGATGCGGCGAAGCGCGCGCTCGCCGAAGCCGAAGCACGCCGCAAGGCAGCAGGCAATCCTGACATGCCTGAAGAGCTCGGCGGCCCCAAGGGCCCCGAACCCACACGCTATGGCGACTGGGAGAAAAAGGGCATCGCCAGCGATTTTTGAGGCAGGTCCAACCGCTGCGCGGGTCTGAAGCCGGCGCAGGCGGGAAAGGGATGCGGACAGCCCGGAAGCGGGCGGTATAACAAGGCATTCAGGTGTCAGGCATGCCCGTAACGGGCCGTCCGCACCGGCATTTGCCTCTATCCTCGCATATCCCCATTAAGCCTCATCCGGGCAATGAATGACGCGCCATATGGCTGGCCGCCAGACATCCGGAGCGCGGGCCAGAAGCCTTTGCCACCGGCTTTCGTGAACGTGTCGCGATCACGCCTTTCCATCAGCCGGTATCAGCGATCATAACCGGGGCGAGGCGGGCGGGGACAAGTTTGCATCCCGCAGCCGCGTGCAGTGCGCCTATCTGCCAGTCCTGCTTGGAAAAGGAATATATTCCGATATAATGAGATTATGAGGATAATTATCATTTTCTTAACCTTGGCATTTGTGCCCGCGGCCGAGGCCCAGCGGGTCATTTCCGGCCCAGTGGAAGCCGAGGTGGTGCGGGTGATTGATGGCGACACGATCGAGGTGCGCGCCTTCATCTGGCCGGGCCATAGCGTGGAGACGCGCGTGCGGCTGGCCGATGTGGACGCGCCGGAACTGCGCCGCGTAAGTTGTGAGGAAGAACGCGAAGCGGGTTTTGCGGCCAAGGCCTTTGTGGAGGGTCTTCTGGCAGGCAATGGCATGCGCGTGCAGATCAGCGAGGTGCGTCTTGGCAGCTTTGCGGGTCGAGTGATTGCACACATGGCGTTGCGCGACGGGCGCGATCTTGGCGCGCTGCTGATGGAAGAGGGCCACGCCACGCCCTATTCAGCGCGCGGGGGCTGGTGCCCGACACCGGAGACGCAACAGGCGGCTCAGGACGACGCGGCGGCGAGCCGGTCCTGACGCTTCTTTTCCGCCTTCTCCCACGCCTTTTCATGGAAATAATAAGCGACTGTCTGCACGGCCGGCTCGATAAGCCCGATGGCAAGTGCCGCGCGCCAGTCCCATGTCAGCAAAAACGCCACGGTCATCGCGACAACCAGATGCATGACTGCATAGGTGACGGCCTTGGCCTTGTTGCGCGAGGGTTTGAGCAGGGCCAGAAAACCCGGTGCCGACGGGCGGCCATCTTCCAATGTTCCGTTGCGCTCCAGCAGCATTTTCAGGAAGGCGGACATGCGAGGGCTCCCATCAATCTTCCATAGGATATGGTTTTGCCAGCACGCTGCACAATGGATTGTTTCTATGGAAGCAAGAGACGGTATTCAGCCCGGCGTAACCAGCGGCTTTGTGCCGCCCAGCGCCAGCGCGGCGCCCGCGAGATAAAGCGAGCCACAGATCACGATACGCGGGGTCTCAAAAAGATGACAGGCATCGTGGACTGCCTCGGAGAGCCCGGCGGCTGTCTGCGCGAAGAGACCCACTTTGCGAGCGGCGTCTGCCGCCTCCTGAGCGCGCATCACACCGTCGCGTGCCTCAAAGGCCTCTACGGTGATCACCAGTCCCGCCAACCCCGCGAACGGTGCCAGAAAGCCTGCCGCATCCCGCCCCGCTGAGAATCCGCAAATGAGGACCAGCGGACGCTCCCCGCGCGCTTCCAGCTCGCCAAGGCTCGCGGCCAGCGCCTCCCCGGCCGCCGGATTATGCCCGCCATCCAGCCACAGCTCGGCCCCGGCGGGAGTGGCAATGCCAGCCAGCACACCGCTGGTCAGACGCTGCAGGCGGGCAGGCAGGCACGCCCGCTTCAGCCCGTCACGGACTGCATCTTCCGGCAGGCCAAGCCGGCGCGCCGCGGCGAGGGCGAGGGCAGCATTCGTGATCTGATGATTGCCCCGCAAACCCGGCAGGGGCAGATCCCAGAGCAGGTCTTCCTCCTCGTAGACCAGGCGATCGTGCTCGCGCCAGGCTTGGAAATCGCGTCCGAAGGCGGCCAGCGGCGCATTGGCGCGTGCTGCAGCCCGTTCCAGCACGGAGAACGCCTCATCCGGCTGCGGGCCGGTCAGGCAGGGCACGCCAGCACGCATGATCCCGGCCTTATCCGCCGCAATGGCCGCCAGCGATGCGCCCAGGAAGGCCTGATGATCAAGGCTTATCGGCGTCATCAGGGTCAGCGCAGGGCGGGTGAGCACGTTCGTTGCGTCGCGCAGCCCCCCCATCCCCGCCTCCAGGATCAGCCGGTCGGCCGGTATCTCGCTGAACAGCAGGAGCGCGGCAGCCGTGGTCGCCTCAAAGAAGGTGAGCGGCGCGCCGGCATTGGCCGCCTCCACCCGGCTGATCGCCTCCACGAGCTGCGCGTCGCTGACCTCCCGGCCTGCCAGCACGATACGCTCGTTAAAGCGGATCAGATGCGGTGAGGTGTAGGCATGCACCCGCTCACCCGCCGCCTCGCACATCGCCTTCAGAAAGACGGTTGTCGAGCCCTTGCCGTTCGTCCCGGCAATGTGGATGACCGGCGGCAGGCGGTCCTGGGGATTACCCAGCGCACCCAGAATCCGGTGCATCCGGTCCAGCGACAGGTCTATCCGCGCCGGATGCAGGATGGACAGCCGGGCAAGCGCGTCAGCAACGCTCATGGAAAACCTACGCCGCGGGTGCGGGCACGTTGGCGGAGGCCGCAGGCCGCTTCATCAGCGTACGCAATATATTGCCAAGTACTTTTGGCAGGTCACGCCGGTGAACAACGCGGTCCACCATACCCTTATCCAACAGGTATTCTGCGCGCTGGAAGCCTTCGGGCAACTTCTCGCGGATGGTCTGCTCGATCACGCG
>JBJHCI010000017.1:0-13485 GCA_050485925.1 Maricaulaceae bacterium | reverse complement strand
CGCCATTTTCGTCGGCAGGGCGGCGCGCGAAGATGGGATACTGGCCTCCCTCGCGGAAGCGTGAATAGTAGAACCATTCCCGGTCGCGCGTCGGCACCGAGCTATCATCTTCCTTTATGCGGCCGCGCATCTCTCGGAAGATGGCGTCCTCCAGCTCGGAAAGCGGGCTCATCACCTGATTATAATAGGCGTTCTCCGCTTCCAGCATGGCGCGGATATCGGCGTCCAGAACGGACGGGTCGCGCATCACCTGCTGCCAGTTATCATCGCGCAGCCAGGCATAATTATCGGTCCGGGAGCGGCCCAGCTGCTCGATCGTGACCGGACGGGCCTCCACACTTGGCGGGGTAAAGGCCAGCGCCCGGTCGATCAGGGCAGAGGCGGGGGCGGCAGTGTCAGTCATGGTACTCTCTTGCTGGGATTGGGGAGCGGGGGCGGTCGCGGGCTCGCAGGCGGCTAGGGCGAGAAGCGTAAGGCCTGCAGTGCCGGCCATCAGGCCGGTGCGGAAGCGCGAGCGGGTCATGAGGAAGGTCTCCGGAAAATTGGCCTTTCATGGCCAGTGAACTTGGGCAGACACTAGCCTTCAGACCCCTTCGGGCGGAAGATCAGAATTTCTCCATTTACACACCAGCGCCGTCCGGTCGGGGGTGGGCCGTCGTCAAACACATGGCCGCCATGGGCTCCGCAATTGGCGCAGTGGAACTCGGTGCGTGGCGTGATCAGCTTGAAATCGCGCTTTGTGCCGATGGCGTCATCGCTTACCGGCTCAAAGAAGCTGGGCCAGCCGGAGCGGGACTCGTACTTGGCGGCTGAGGAAAACAGCGGTGCATCGCACACCACGCAATGATAGGTACCCGGGCGCTTTTCCGCGTTGAGTAAGGAACAGCCCGGCGGCTCGGTGCCTTCATGGAAGGCGATATGGTCCTGCTCGGGCGTGAGCGTCTTGCGCAGTTCGGCGATTTTGTCCGGCGAGAGGCGGGGCATGGTCAGGCCTTGTCAGCAACAGCGGCGTCAGCGGCTTATGTAGGGTCGGCACGGCGCACTGTCAGCACCGGCGTGGTCAGCACGATGATCACAAGCACGGCAAGAATACCGCCCGCCGGGATCAATGCGGCCAGGCGTGGTCCCACCGCCTCGACCACATAGCCCATGATGACCGCGCCTGCGGGCATGCCGCCGAACAGGCCGAGCTGGTAAACGCTCATCACCCGCGCGATCTGGCGCTTGGGCGCGTTTTCCTGCACTAGCGCGCGAGAGAGCGACATGGCTACGCCCCCGGCCAGCCCCCAGGCGAAGACGATGCCGTAGAGCACCGGCAGGCTGGTCTCCAGCACCAGGCAGCCCAGCACGATGGCGGCAAAGGCCTGCACGATGATCAGCGTGCGGCCGGGCCGCTCGATGAGGGGCAGACGTGCCAGCACGATATTGGAGGCCAGTGCGCCCACCCAGAATGTCACCATCAGGGTGGAGAGGGTGGCATAGCCGGCCCCGAAGATGTCGCGCACCAGAACCGGGATGATAACGAAGAATCCGCCGCCCACCACCAGAGCGCCCACCGCGATCATGATGGCTGTCATGGGCCAGATAATGGGGGAGGTGATCACCGTGCGGATGCCGTCGTGGAGCGCGGTCAGCACCGGTTCACCGCTGGGCTTCGGGCGGGGCAGTTTGGGCATGGCAAGGGCGGCAAGCCCGCCTAGCACCACGATCACGGCCTGTACGGCAAACAGCGGCGCAGGGCCGATCTGGCTTGCTAGAAAGCCGAGCGCCATGCCGGTGATCTGGGCGGTAAACTGTACCAGCGAGGCGAACACGATGGCGCGCTGCAGGCTCATGCCGCGCCCGAGCCGCTGGTTCACGCGGGTAACGCCATTGATCGCGGAATCGCGCGCCGGCATGACGAAGGCACCCGCCAGCCCGACCACAAGCGCGTACGCGATGAGCCCCTCATAGCTGAGGAAACCGGCAAACAGGGAAAGAGTGAGGAAGGCGGTTGCCAGTCCTGCCAGCAGGTGAAAGCCCAGAAGGAGCGAACGCCGGTCGGCCCGTTCGGCTACCACACCGGCAATCGGCAGAAGGAAGAGCATGGGCGCGGTGAGCGCGGCCTGCGCGATGCCCAGCCGTGCCGGACTTTCCTCCAGCGTGAAGCTGATCACACCGGGAAACAGTGTGGTCTGCAGGCCGAAACTGACGAACCAGCCGCTCACGGCCGCCATATAGGCCCAGAACGGGTCAATGCGCAGGCGGGCTCGGTGATGGGGCGTAGCGTTGGTCATGAAGGCTCTGCAATGTGGGGGACGCCCTCACTTAGAGCGATTGGCCGGGCTTCGCCACGTTTCCTTAACGCGGGCACACACACAATGGCATCTGTTTTGGCTGGAGATGTGCGCAAGGCATGGACTCACTCCCGCAAATGGCCGCTGAGGCCGTTCCGGCAGCACCTCAGGTCACGGCCCGCTCGCGCCTGACGCGGCGGCTGGCCGATATTGTGTGCCTGCCCTCCAGCCAGGTCAGCCCGCAGGAGCGCTGGATCGTTGCCGACGTGCTCGACGAGATCATCCGCCATGCCAGCCAGGAGTTGCGAATGCGCATCGCCCGGCGGCTGGCCGATCAGGCCGAGGCGCCCGCGGGTCTCGTCAGGCGGCTGGCGCTTGATGCCTTTGAGGTGGCCGAACCCATACTGGAGCAGGCGAAGGCCCTGACCGATTTCGACATGATGGAGATCGCCGCCAGCGGAGAGAGCCGCCACCGCAAGGCGCTGGCCCGGCGCGAGCATGTCAGCGAGGTGGTGTCCGCCGCGCTCGTTTCGGCGGGAGATAACGCCGATATAGCCGTGCTGCTGGCCAATCCCGGCGCGCGGCTTGCCCCGCAGACGGTGGACCGCCTGCTGCAGCTCGCGAGCGAAGACCCGGCACTGGCCCGCGCCCTTATCAAGCGTGCCGAGCTGCGCCCGGCGCAGGCGCTTGCCCTGTTCTGGGAATGCGGGCACGCGGATCGCCGCACCATATTGGAGCGCTTCGCCGTGGGGCGCGCCGTGCTGCAGGATGCCGCGGCAGATGTATTCCCGCTGGCCGCGCAGGAAGATCCGGCCGACGAGCTGATCGCCCGAGCGCTCAGCTATATCGAACGCCGTCAGCGCAACCGTAAAGCAGCCGAGCATTCGCCGTTCGGCTCGCTGGAAGGTGCGGTAGAGACAGCTTCGCGCTCCGGCCTGACGCCCGAACTGATCAGTGAAATGGCCACGCTCGCCAATATCCAGCGCTCCGTGCTGGAGCGGATGTTGGCCGATTTCGGTGGGGAGATGCCGGCTGTGCTGGCCAAGGCTACAGGCCTGTCGCGTGAGCATCTGATGATGCTCCTGCAGGCGGCCGGGCGCACCGATCCGGCTCCGCAGCAGGCCCGCTATGTGTTCGACACGCTCTCGGTGGACAAGGCACAGACCGTCCTGCGTTACTGGAACTGGTCCCTGACGCGCGGGGCCGGCTAGCGCGTCTCTCCGCCTTTCCCCCCTGGCGGATCCCGGCTGGACTTTTTGCAGCCCAACTTATCCCCGCTCCCTTCGCCGGCATTGTCCGGGAAGGCCGCGCCTGCTTGTCCTCCTGTAAAAATTCAACTAATAGTTGATTTTCAAGCGGCTATCCTTTTCATTTCAAAAGTTATCCTACAGCGCAAACCGGGATAGGGGTTGAGATTTACCACTAATGTAGGAATATTATCCTCGCTTCTGACGCGCAGGGCTAGAATGGCGCAACAGCACGTTCGCACCGCAAGGAGCAGGGATGATGGGAAGGATGACTGAGCGTTTGCACACCGACCGGGCGCGTGCCGAGCTGGCTCGGCAGATCGCGGCCTACACATTCGGCGTGCCGGTGGATACGCTGAACGGGCCGACGCGTGGCGGGGCCGAAGCCGCCTTTGTCCGGCAAGTGGCGATGTATCTTGCCCATATCGCGTTCGAGATGTCGCTGGCGCGGGTCGGGGCTGCCTTCGGGCGGGACCGTTCGACGGCCGCCCATGCCTGTCATGTGGTGGAGGATCGGCGCGACGACCGGGCGTTTGACGCCCTACTGGACGAAATGGAGACCGGTCTGCGGGCGCTACCCTTGCCGGAGGCGGCCGTCGAAGCGTGTTATGCGGGCGCGTTCGGGCCGGCCACGCGGGCGGAGGCAGGCTGGTGAGCGTGCCCTCCTGGCTCATCCGGCTGGACCGGCCCGGCAGGCGTATCGCCCTGATGCCCGGTGGGCGCAGTTTCGGGGTTTATGCCGGCCCGGACCGCCGCCGCAGGCCGTTTGCCGTGTTGGGCGCGCGCGAGCTGGAAAATGCGCTGCACGCAGGGTTGGTCGAGCCCGGCAAGCGGGAGAGTTTCACCCTTACCGAGGCGGGCCGGGCGCATCTGCGCCGCAACCGGGATGGGGCAGGTGAGGGGGCCCAGCCCTTCGCCGACCAGCACCGCGAGATAGAAGCGCGCGCGGTGATGACGCCCACAGGGCGCATAGAAACGGTGCGGGCGAACCGACTGGCCTCGCCGCTGGCGCGCTATGCTGTTGCCCGTGAGGGGCGTGCGCCGCTGCTGGAGCGCGTACACGTTACTGCCGGAGAGCGCCTGCGCGCCGATTACGATGCCTCCTCCATGCGCTCACGCCTAGTGGCGGACTGGTCCGGCCAGCCCCGCCAGGGCCGTCATGGCAGCCGCGACCCTGCCGATGCGCCAGCGCGGATGTTGGATGCGAAAACCCGGGTAATGGACGCGCTGGCGGCTGTGGGTCCCGGGCTGGACCGCCTTCTGGTCAATGTCTGCCTGCGTGAGACGGGCATGGAGCGCGCAGAGCGTGATCTGGGCTGGCCCGGCAAAGCGGGGGTGCCAGCATTGCGCCTGGCGCTCGACCGGCTGGCCATTCATTACGGGCTGAAACCGGCGGGCAGGACGGCCGATCCGTTTGCCTAGGCGGCCCGCATCTCCTTGCGCATGCGCCAGAAGCGCAGGGCCCGTTCGGCATCTTCGCGTGACAAGCTGGTATAGACCTCACCGAGCGACTGGGCCTCTGCGGTAAGGTTCTGCGTGCCTGGGCGGCGCAATACGGCAAGCGTCACGAACAGGGCCTTGTCAAACCCGGCTGCCTTGCAAATCAGAGCGAGCCCGTCAGGGGAGGGATGGCGCAGGACGCGATGTGCGGCCGTGTAGTCCACGCCGGACAGCTCGGACAGTGCGACCGCACACTTCACCCGCTCGCCCTCGCGCAGCAGACGCACCAGCAGCGAGCCGTCGAGTCCCTTGCGCATCTGCTGGGTGGTGACGAACCGGCGTGCCTCGGCGAGTTCGCGATCGTTGGACAGGCGCGCTTCCAGCCGGGCATGGGAGGCCGCCATGGCTTCCTCGGCGAGGGCCGGGTCAAGCTTTTCAAACTGCGCCATGATCCGTTCGCGCAGGCTGGTCTCCACCACATTCATCAGGTCGGCGAGCAGGTCCGGGGGCGTGTCGGCGCGATCAACCATCGGTGCCTGCAGGACCGGGCTGTCCTCAGCGCGCCGGGTCATTGTCTCGAACGCCTGGCGTGACAGGGTTGCGCCGTCATTGGCGGCCAGCCGTGCCAGCGTGTCGTCATTGCCGCGCGCGATAATGGCATTGGCCAGCTGTTCTGAAACCCGCTCCCGACCGGCCAGGGCGCGGCGATGCTCTTCGCTCGCCTCGTCGGCAATGGCGATCAGGTCGGTTTCGGTAAGAACGCCGGACTTGGCCAGGATCGGCGCGGCGACCTCGATGGCATCGCGCGCCAGCTGTAGGACGAGCCCCCGCGGGGCGAGGGGCGCGTCGGAAAAGCGACGGGCGAGTTCGGCGCGCGCATCCTGCGCGGTCTGGGCGGCCAGGGTGGAGAGAACGTGATCGAACTGGGAATGGATGACACTGCCATCTTCGGGCGCGTCATCGAAGAACAGATCGGTGATCTCGCGCAGCAACGTCCGGCGCCGCTCAGAGGATTTCTCCCGCGCCAGCTCGGTCAGATGATGAAGGCGGCTATCGGCACCCATGGGCTTTCCCGGTAAGTTTCACCGTCAAGGCTAGCGCGCAAGCAGTAAACACCGGGTTCAAGGACACCGGCTTGCGGGCGTGCGCATCGTTAATCCGGGGGCAGGCTTAACGCTGTGGAAACAGGCCGCCATCGTCGGTTGGCCGCCGTGCCGTGGACGGTCTTTCCAGCCCGCGTACCGCTTCAAACTCGCGCGGCGAGAGGGGCCGCTCGGCTGCCCCTTCAATTCGCGCCGCAAGTGAAGGTGACAGCCCGGTCATGGCGCCGGGAAACGGGCGCGGGGTCAGCGGGGCGGTGTGCAGCGTGCAACGCGCCAGATAAGCGTGATGGGTCCACGCCTGGCAGGCGGTCAGGGATGCGCAGGCCCGCGCGCAGGCCTGCCAGTTGTGGCGTGCCTCGCCCTCCACCCGCATCAGCACCGCGCCGCGCCTTTCCTCGCCATGCAGGATAGCGCCCGAAGGCAGGCCGGGCGGCAGGGCTAGGCTGGCAATGACAAGCGCGGTGATCATGGGATCATTAGCAGGTCAAGCGGTGAAGGAAGCGTTTCGGCCATGGGGCGGGTCATGCACTGCCCGCCTCCTCGCGGATCCGCGCCAGCATGGCGGCCAGGCCATTGGAGCGCTGGGGCGAGAGATGCTCGGCCAGCCCGATGCGCGAGAGCACCTCGCGTGCGTCAATGGCCATGATGCCGGCTTGCGGTCGGCCCGAATAGAGGCGGATCAGCAGGGCGACGAGCCCCTTGACGATATGGGCATCGGAATCGCCGCGAATGACCAGCGTGCCGTCGCTTCCGCGTTCCATAACCAGCCAGACCTGGCTGACACAGCCCTGCACCTTGTTGGCATCGATCCGTTCGGCCTCGTTCAGCGGGGCAAGCTGGCGGCCAAGTTCGATGAGATAGCGATAGCGCTCCTCCCAGTCTCCCAGAAGGTCGAACTCGTCCACAATCTCTTCGATGACAGGGTCGGCGGTGCTCATGAGCGCAACACCTAGTGCCGCCGGGCGGCGGGGGCAAGGCAGGGTGTGCGGAGCGCCGGTCAGTCCGCTTCGCCGGGCGTCACGTCGGCGGCAATCTTCTCGCCGGTCTCGCGCTCGGCAATGCAACCGGATTTGGAAAAGTGCCCTAGCGGCTCTGCGCGCGTGCGGTGCTGTCGGTTTCGCGGGCCGCTTCGATCATGGCATCGGCTTGGGCGAGGGCCATGGAGCCGACATAGCCGCCAAAGCTCGTCACATGATCCCAGATATCGCACAGCTCGCCATAATCGGCGCAGATCCCGTCGCGGGCGGTCGGCGTCGTGGCGGCGGCGGCGGGGCTGTCCTGCACCTGCTGGCCTATGCGCGCGACCGGCTCGGCCAGAATCCGTTCCATATCGCCCGCGAACGGGCCTCCGGCCGCAGTGAAGCCAGGCGGCACGAAGGCCGCGACCACCGCAATCCAGAAAATGGCGCGCAGGACAAACATCATGGCGGATGCCTCGTCACGAATGACGGGAAGACCCTTTCCTCCCGCATTCGAACGCTAGGCGAGGGCCCCGCGCAATACCAGCGAAAGCCGGGGACGGGGTAAACGCCCTGTTAATGGTCAAGGCATGTGGTTGCCGGGGTGTTAACCGCCGGTTCCGCCACCCTGTTCGGCGACCGGCGCGCGCGTGGCAGTCAGGCAGCCGGCGACTTCCTCCAGCGCGTGTTCGGCGATGCAGAACGCGTCCTCATACTTGAAATGGCCCGCGGCCACGCACTGCGCGAGATTGAGGCGAGCGCCGCGTATGCAGCGCTCCACACCCGGATCGGTCAGCAGCACGTCCATGGCGCGCATATCCCCGCTTTCGATCGATTGCAGGGCGGCAACCGCCAGGATACGCCCCACACGCCGCTCGTCGGGCTGCAGCTGCACCTCGCCGACTGTCAGGGCGAGCCCGGGATCGGGCGCGGCGGGGCGGGGCGCGGCGCTCTGCGCGTCAAACAGGTCGGAGGCCGCGCCCAGACGACGGCGATTGCCGCTTTCGGGCAGGCGGAAGGGGGTGCGCAGGCGCGCCGACCCGGTCTCGATCTGGCTCAGCCGTGCCGCGCGGTCCCTGGCACGTACCCGCGCCCAGGTATGGGCCTGCAGGTCGTAGGCGGCTTCGCGGTAGCGCGAGCTGACGGTGATCATTTCCTGATTGTCCGTGGTCAGCGCACTCACCACGTTCTCAGACGCGGTGTCAGCCCCCATGAAGCCGGTCACGAAGACCGGATCATTCATCAGGCTCGCCGCCGTGACGCCAGCGCCGTAATAGTCCGAAATCGCGCGCACCGCGTCGATGAATTCGGGATGCTGGTAGGCGACAAGTGCGGCATAGGCGATCTGGGCGTCGACCAGCCGGCTATCGGTGTAATAGCTCGCCAGCGCGTCCATGGTCTCGTCGAGATCGAGCACGGAGGTGAGGGGGCGGCGGCCCGCCTCGCCCACATCGGCATGGAAGGCGGCATAGGTTTCCGCGCTCGTTTCAAGCCGGTTGCGCGGGTCCTGGGCCTCAAGTGCCAGCACTGGTCCGGCGGCGGCATCAGCGCCGTCATCGGCTGCGGCAGGCGGCTCATCAATCGCGAAGGAGGAAGCAAGGACGGCAAGGCTGATCAGCCAGGCAGTAATCATGGCCAAGGGGCTCCAGATGGCGCGGCGTACTTCTACCACTCTGCCTTGAAATGGGCTCTTGTCCAAGGGGGGCTGCAGTGCCGGACCGGCAAATCCGGCGCGCCGGATTCGTGTGCTGCGGGGCGATCTTAACTCCGATTCAATAATTGTTAACGCGCAAGGCAGAGCGTGCGGGCGTTAACACTGTCACTGAGTCGGGGATTCGCGTGCCCATGCGGTCAGGCTTTGCAGGTCTCGGCGCCGGTTTCGGGCGCGCCTTGCCCCGTCTTATCCATGCGGGTTGGGCAGGGCTTGTGCTGGCGCTGGCCGGGCTGGCCATTGCCCGTGCCGAGTTCAGCCTTGCCGCGCTCGCACTGGTGCTGCTGGCCGCCCTGCCTGGCCTTGCAGGTCTGCGCCTGGCCTCGCCAGGGCGCTGGAGCGACGCAACCCGGCTGACTCTCGTCATACTATGGACCCTGCCGGGCATGGCGGCCGTCCTTCTGGCAGGCGGCGTTGTGGGCCCGCAGGCGCTTGTCTTCCTGGCGGGTCCTGCTGTCCTTCTGGCCAGTCGCCAGCCGGCTGCGGGCCTGGTATCGCTCCTGGGCCACGTCGCGGCATTTGCCATACTGGCCGCCAGCGGCACGGCGGTGGCCGGGCTGGCCGCTCCGGGCCTGCTGGACGCGGTCGTCTGGACCGGCCTTGCCGGCTTTCTCGCCCTGTGTGCGCTGGTCGCCTGGCTGTACTTCATTCCCGCGCTTGCAACGGCCCGCGCTGAGGCCGACCGACTGCGCCCGCGCGCGCTTGGCTTTGACAATGCGCCCGCGGCCCTTGCCCTGTGCGGGCCGGACGGGCGCATGCTGGCCGTCTCGGCCGGTGCGCGCGCGCTGCTTCCCGGCCTGCCACGCGAGATTACCGGGCTCCCTTTCGCCGACCTGGCGTATGAAGAGGATGGCCGCGAACTGCTGGAGCTCCAGCTCGACCGGGCCCACGGCTCCATCATCACCGAGATGAGAGGTGCGCGCGGACGGCCCGTAAAGGTGGAGGCACGCGCGCATGGCATCCCGTCCGGCCAGATCGTCGTGCTGCGCGAGCCGGCAGGCGACCGCGCGCTCATTTCCCGGCTGGAACGCGAGCGTGACGAGGCGGCAGCGGCCAGCAAGGCCAAGTCTGAATTTCTCGCCGCGATCAGCCACGAGCTGAGAACACCGCTCAACGCCATTATCGGCTTTTCCGACCTGATGAAACAGCGCCTGTTCGGGCCTATGCCGGCACGCTATGCCGAATATGCCGACCTGATCCATGAAAGCGGCACCCATCTTCTCGACCTGATAGGCGATGTGCTGGACATGTCGCGTATCGAAGCGGATCGCTACGAGCTGGAGCGCGAGCTGTTCGATGCCGCTGATGTGGTGGAAACCTGCGTACGCATGATGCGCCTGCGCGCCGAGGACAAGTCCATCACGCTCAGCTTTGACGCAGGCGGGACAAAGCTGCCGGTCGATGCCGACCGCAAGGCTGTGCGTCAGATCGTGCTGAATCTCCTGTCCAACGCCATCAAGTTCACGCCTGAGGGCGGGGCGGTGGTCGTGATGGTACGTGCCAGCGGGCCGAACCTGGTGGTGGCGGTCGGCGATAGCGGGCCGGGGCTGAGCGAAGCGGATGCGGCGCGGCTGGGCCAGCCCTATGCGCAGGCGGGCACGGCACGTCAGAGCGATGAGCGCGGCTCGGGACTGGGCCTTGCCCTCGTCCATGCGCTGGCGGGCCTGCACGGGGGCTCCATGGGCTTGCAGAGCACGCTGGGCGAGGGCACCACGGTTACCGTGCGCCTGCCTGTACTGAAGGACGTCTCGCCAGACGAGGGTGAGAGCGCGGTGCCGGTCGTGCACGAGCAGATCCGGCTGGCCCAGGAAGCTGGCGAAACCATCGCCCGTCAGGCTGCCTCCTAGGGCCTGTCCTCATAAAGGTTTCGGGCGTGACGCGAAGCGGATTTGGTTCCTGACAAGGAGAGACGGCCGCCGTGGAGCACGCCTCCACAAGGGCGGCTCGACGCCGTCAGGGATGAAATCCGCCGCGCTCCGCAGGAGTATGGCGAAAATCGCCCACTCTTACGTCGCAATCCCTCGAAAGGGGGCGGCCCTTCCATCGGGCCCTGATACCGAACGATTTTCGCGCCTATCACGCTCCAAAGCCTTCATGAGGACAGGCCCTAGCGGACATAGACGGTGTTGGCCGCCAGGGCGTAGTCCATCGCGGCCGCCAGCGCGCCAACCTCCAGCCATACCGTCCCGGATCGCCGACCCGATGCGTCGTACAGCTCCAGTCGCACGCCTTCGCCGGCCTCCAGCCGGCTTAACGCATCCAACGTGGTCGCGGGGAAGGTGAAGGCGGCATGTTCGCCCTCGCCAGAAATCGCAAAGCGGGCGCCATCGCGCAACGGACCGGTGGTCCAGATGCGCTTGTGCGCTCCGGCGGGCGCGCCAAGACCGGCGACCACCTCCCCGCCCGGTGGGGCGAGCACCCCGCCTGCGGTAAGGTCGACCGCGCGCGGCGCAAGGGCCTCATCGCGCAGGGACAGGATCACGGTGGCCGGCGCGCGCGGCGCGCGTACCGCCAGCAGCACGACCGGATCGCCGCCGATCAGCACGGTGCCGAAGCGGGCACGCACATCCCCACGCCCGGCATCCTGGGCGAGCGTCCAGGCATTTTCGCCCTCGCCGGATCGGCGCGCCGTCCAATGGCGGTGATAGCCGGTAAAGACCTGCTCGCCATCGGCCAGCCAGGCATGCAGGGCCTGCCGGTATTGCGTGACGGGGCCGTGGACTTCCGGATCGCTGCACGAGGCAGCTACCCAGCGCCGCCGGATACGTTCAGCGCCCGCATTGGCCGTGCCCGCGTCCAGCCCTTCGCGTTCGGCCTCGCGGCGCGCGGAGTTCAGCGTACGCTCCAGCGTGGCGCGCTCACCGGCGCTCAGAAAGCCACAGATCTCGTCTATCGAGGCGACTTCGATGAGCCGGGCAAGGCGCGCACGGGTGTCGGGCGCGCCCTCAAGGGCGTGCGCGCCGGGGTTGGCGTTCAGGGAAAGAACAAGCAGCGTCGTCAGTATCATCGCCGGGAGTTTACTCCCGAGCGGTTGATCTCCGGTTTACAGCATTGCCCGTCAGCAGCAAAAACACAGCCAGGCCGAACGCGATGCCGGCCAGCAGCCGGTCATGGCTGCGGAACATCTCCACAAGGCGCTGACCCAGCGGCTCATCGCCGCGTGCAGTGGGGCCGAAAGTGGTGAGCGTGCCCGCATCCCACAGCACAGCCTGACCGTGCAGGGAGGTCCAGAGCTGCGATGAGCGGGCCAGGCGGCGCGCGGCGCGGGAGAAATCGGCCCCTTCCGGCGCGGTGAGCACGGCGACAGTGCGACCCTCGCGGTCCCGGTACAGTCCGGCAATCCCGGTCACTGCCCCGGTCACGGCAGCGCCCTCATCGGCGAAGGCGGTTGATCCATAGGAACGGCGCTCGCGGGGTACGCGGCGGCTTGCGGCCTCGGCGGCGGCGCGCACCTCAGCGGGTGCCGCGCGCATCAGCCTGCCGTCCAGATCAGCCAGCGGGCCGAGGACCAGCAGATCATGTCCGGGCGGTACGCTGTCCATGTCTGACCCATACCAGGCGTAAAGCCAGGCAGATCCGGACGCGAGCGCCGCGCGCGACAGAAGGGTAAGACCGCCCAGCCTGTCCTCCGTGCTTTCGGCTGCCAGCACGATAGCGGCCCGCCCGCCATGCTCGCGCGAGAAGGGGGCCCCGGTATGGGCCAATGCCTGCAGCCCGGCGCCCGAAGGCCCGCTGCGTTCACGCACATGCTCCAGGCGCGGCGCGTTCAGCGCGTCAGCCGGGGTGAGGCGGGTGCCGGTACCTTGCAGGCTGCGCGCGGCGAACAGGCGCGCGGCAGCGGCCACATTGGTGGCATCGGCCCCGGAAAGGCGCACCGTATAGGGGTCTGCCAGCGCGATGGAGACGCCCGGCGTCAGCGGGTCGATCCCGGCGCGGATGACAAGCTCTGCCGCTTCCGGTCGGGCTACCAGCACCGGGGCTTCACCCATACGCAGGGCAAGTCCCTGCGCGGTCAACGCCTCGACGGCCAGACGGTCGCGCCCGGCACCGGAGGCATCCACGTGAACGCGGCGCGGAGCGGCATAATGCGCGCCCAGCGCGGTTTCCAGCGATTGCAGGCTGTCATGCCCGGCAGACGGCAGGGCGGTGACGCGCAGCCGGCTGGCGCGCAGGTCAATGTCCCAGCCATCGGCCTCGCCGGCATCGAAGCGGATCACCAGCAGGTTGGAGCCCTCGCCGAGGCTCTCCGAATAGAGCGCGAAGCGCGCTTCAAAGCTGTCCGCGCGCGGGTTGAGCGCAATGGCACGCCCGCCCGCGATGAAGGCTTCCAGCTGCCCGCCGGACCGGCCCGAGCGGGGCCGCGCGGCCAGTACCAACTCCGCGCCTTCGGCCCGCGCACCCGGCGCCAGCGTGAAGGGTATGCGCAGTTCGCGGCGCGTGGAGGATAGCGGGTGGAAGAAGGTGTCCGTGGCCAGCAGGCTGGACAGCGTGCGTTCCTCGGAGCGGGCTATGCGCTCCCCGGACCGGCTTTCAACGGCAGCGGCGGGGGCGCCCCCGCTCTCGCTGGCTACAGTCACGGACGCAGGCACCACCATGGCGGCCACTGCACACATGACAGCGATCAAGCCTGTCTGTATCGTCATGAAACGCTCCCCTCGATTTACACATTATTAAGCAATCTCCCTGCCAGCAAGAGCGAATCATGCCTGAGCTCACCACATGGATCTGGGTGGACGCCCTGCGCTGGCG
>JBJHCI010000016.1:0-13776 GCA_050485925.1 Maricaulaceae bacterium | reverse complement strand
CGTCCGGGCCGTGTGGCCGGGCTTGTCCTGATCGCACCGGCACCCGATTTCACGGAAAAGCTCATGTGGCAGGGCTTCAGTCCCGAGATCCGGGCCCGGATCCTGGACAAGGGGGAATGGGCGCAGCCATCGGAGTATGGCGAGCCCCTCATCATCACCCGTACGCTGATCGAAGAGGCGCGCCAGTGGCTGTTGCTGGACGGGCCGGTCCGGTTTGACGGGCCGGTGCGTATCCTTCAGGGCATGGCCGACCCGGACGTGCCCTACACCCACGCCCTGCGCCTTGCCGAGGCGCTGAGCGGGAACGATGTCCAGATGCATCTCTCCAAAGCGGGCGATCACCGCCTCTCCGCGCCGGAGGATATCGCCCGGCTGTGCGCCATGGTGGAGGCCCTGATCCAGGACATGGAAAAAGAGCCCTGAACGATCAGGGCGCTTCAGAGCTAACGAAGCAAAATATACCTAGAAGCGGAAAGCGGATTCAAAGCGCAATTGCGGTGCGCGCCGATCCGGCTCATCACCGAAAATATCTTCTTCCGGAGCGGTGAAGCGGAATTCGCCGCCAATGCGCACCCGGTCGTTCAGCGAATAGAACGCGCCCGCACTGACATCCTGCAGTTCAAACTGCTGGCCGCGCATACGCTGGGAAATGCCAAGAGAGAAGCCCCAGCGGTCACCGGCGGAGAAGCGGAACTGCTCGGCCTGCTCACCCCACACAGACGCCATACGGCCAGCCGGGGCCACCGTGAAACGCTGGTGCCAAGCGACGGCGGTGCCGGTTGGCGTATCGGGCACGGACAGGAGGGCATCGCGCTGGGCCGCCACCGTTTCGGCCCCGAAAGCATATTCGGCCTCAAGCCGGGCCTGTTCGGCCTGCTCGTGCAGGCGGTCCAATGAGACCATGTCGGAGAAGGCGCTGCCCCGCAGGTTGAACGCCCCTGCCTGTGGCTGGGCATCATCGGTCAGGGCATAGGCAACCGGCGTGCTGGAAAGAACCAGCGCCAGCGGCAATACCACCGATTTGAGCCCGAAGCGGGACATGGTCTGCTCCCTGTAGTCCAGCCTCTTTCTATATGTCAGATAATACGCCAACCCAAGTTGTCATATCCTTGATGCCGGAAGAATCCGTCAAAGCGTGTCAAAAGCGCAACCCTGATTCGATAAATGCCTGGGTACCCGCCCGGTTCTCGCGCAGGCGTATCGCCGCACCCGGCGCGGCCACATCCACATCGGTATGCGACAGACCGAAGCCGAGAATGAACCCGCTATCAAAATAGCGTGAGGCCGCCAGCAGACCCGACCAGCCCCGCGCATGGACAAGACTGGAACGCGCCTGGCCGATCTCCGCGCTGAACATCCAGTCATCCAGCTCATAGCTGATACTGGCAGCACCGGCCTGATACCGCACGCCCGTCAACCCATCATTGCTGGTCAGCCCGGCCACGCCCGCCGCCCAGGCACCGCGCGCCATCTGCACCCCGGCCGACACCGCCCACGGGTCACGGAAATCCGCAGCAAAACGCCCGTCCGCGTGGCCGTGAGCGGCCGTGAGATAGGCACTCCAACGCGTGCCTATCGCCGCAAAGCGATGATCGAAGGAGGCTGCGATCTCGGTAATGTCAGACGGGCTGGCCGCAGCCAGAACCCCATCCAACGGGACGAGCCGGCACACGGTGACACCGCACACATCGCCATCTGGCGTAAAGGATGCGGCAAGGCGCAAGCCGGCCAGCCGCCGCGAACGCACGGTCAGCTTGGGCGCATGGGCCGATAGCGTGTTGGCAGTGGAGACGATGGCACGTCCTGACGGATCGGTCAGCGGCCCGTCGGCCCGCATCACCCGCAACGCACCCGGCAGGGGGCGGGTTTCCAGCATGGCCGCGCCGGGCCCATATCCCAGATAAGCCTCCCACAAGGGCGCACGGATGAAGACATGGGCCATCTCCACCCCTGCACGCGGGCCCGCCGGGCCGGGAAGGGGTGTAGCATGAAGCCCGGTGAAAAGACCCGCCGGAGCGAGCCCTGCTATCTCACCGCAATCATCGAAACCCGGCGGGCATTCGCCCAGCCCACGCGATAGGCCCCGCCGCCCGGAATCGGCCCGACCAAGCCATTCGAACTGGACCCCAAGCCTGATGCCATCATCACGGATATGTTCAGCCGACAGGCGCAAGCGCATATCAGCAAAGGGTGCGGAGCGGTCGGCTTCGGCGCTGGCAGTCGCCACCACCGCGTCCACTTCACCGGCGATCTCCAGCTGAGGCGGGCCGGCGCTGTACGCGAGACAGGGCGCGGGTGTGAGAAGGAGAGGCGCGGCCGCGAGAAATAACCGGACCAGATCATGAGCGCGTTGCGCTAGCTTCATGGCCCTCTCTCGCGGCCTCGCCGTGGCGCCCCCGCTCTCCCCCGGACGCGGGCGCAAGCAGAGACCGCTTCCGCCATGACGGTCAAGCGTCAGAATGCGACCCCGCCGCGCAAGGACATGCAGGTGTCACAAGAGTGCAACGCATGGACACTTCCTTACGGTGCCGGACAGGTGCGCGCCACCCTCTGGCCATCGCGCGGCGGCGTGGTATAGAGGCGGATGAAATCGGTTTGCCACGGCCATTCGGCCGCCCGGCCTGACCCCTGTTTTGATGTTTCCCCTGGAGGTTTGCCCCATGCTTTCACGACCGCTTGTTACGGTTCTGGGCGTTTTGGCGATGGCAGGCATGGTTGCCGGTTGCCAGTCGCGGTCAAGCACTGAGAGCGATAATCGCGGATTCTTCGGCGGACTTCTGGGATCAGGCCCGCGCGCCAACGCGCCCGAGGCCGGCATCGGCGTGAACACCTTCCTGTGGCGCGCCTCGCTGGACACACTCTCCTTCATGCCCCTTTCGCAGATCGACCCGTTCGGCGGCGTGATCATCACCGACTGGTATTCCAACCCGGAGGCGCCTGACGAGCGGTTCAAGGCGACGGTTTATATCCTCGACAGCCGGCTGCGGGCCGATGCGCTGAGCGTGCAGCTCTTCCGTCAGGAGCGCCGCGCCGACACCGGTGATTGGGTGGATGCCAATATCGATCAGGCAACGCGCATCCAGATCGAGAACGCCATTCTCACCCGGGCCCGGCAACTGCGTATTTCCCAGCTTCCCGGCTCCTGATCTAAGGACACCAAACCGGCCATGATCCGCGACAGGAAACTGCTGGCCGCCGGCGTGGCTCTGGCCGCGATACTTATCCTGTCGGGTTGCGGTTTTCAGCCCGTATACGGTGGCTCGTCCTTTGACAATCTGCGTAATGTGTCCGTCTCCGTCACGGGAGAAGACCGGTTCGCCTATCTCGTCGAGGCCGCGATGGTCGAACGTCTCGGCGCGGGCGACACTGCGCAGGGCCGACTGCAGCTCGGCATAAGGGTACGTCAGCGCAATCTGGGCGTATCAGCCGATGGCGAGGCTTCCCGGATCGCGCTGGAAATCCGGGCACGCTACCAGCTTACCCTGCCCGGCCAGCCCCGGCTTACCGGCCAGGTCGATGAACGCGTCGCCTTTGAGGCGCCCCAGGAGCCCTACGCCCTGATTTCCGCGCGTACCAGCGCTGACCGGCAGGCCTCAGAAGCGGTTGCCGAGGCTGTACTGCGAACCGTTTCCGCCGATATGCGGCGTCGGGGTTTTGCCGCGCAGAGGCCTGATGTCCGGCCTAGTGGCGAAGCCGGAGACCCGGCGTGGTAAAGCCGGCAGGTAGCGGAGTTGACCGGCTGGTCACTTCCCCGCCGGACGATCTGCAGGTGTTTGTGCTGTTCGGGCCGGACACGGGGCTGGTGCGTGAGCGCGCGAGCGTGCTGGCAGGCGGGCTTATTGCCGATCCCGATGACCCGTTCGCCGTTTCGCGCCTGTCCGACGAGGATCTCAAGGCCGACCCCGCCGCGCTCGCCGATGCCATGGCGGCGCTGTCGCTCGGCGGCGGACATAGACTGGTACGGGTGCGTCTGACCGGTGACAGTGCGCTGGTCGCCGGCTGGATCGCGGAGTTCGAGGCTGGCAATGCACCCGCAGAGGCCCGCCTCATCGTGGAAGCGGGCAATCTTGCCAAAGGCTCCACGCTCAGGAAGGTGGCTGAGGACGGCAGGCGCTCCGCCGCGCTGGCCTGCTATGCGGATAATCCGCGCGATCTCATCGAGATGGCCGAGGCAAGCCTGAAAGCGGAGGGATTGAGTCTCTCACCGGCAGCCCGTCCGCTCCTTGCCCAGCTGCTGGAAGGTGATCGCCAGCTGGCCCGCTCCGAGATCGAGAAGCTCATCATCTACAAGGGGCCGAATGGTAGCGAGATTACCCCTGAGGATATCTCCGATATTTCGACATCGGGCGCGGAAACAGCGCTCGACAATGTGATCGAGCCCGCTTTGAGCGGAAACCCCGGCGAGACAGACCGCAATTACCAGCGTGCTCTGGAGTCCGGGCTCAATCCGGTGGCGATCGTCCGCGCGCTGCAGCGCAAGATCGACCAGATCGACGCCTTCCACACCGCCGGCAACGACCCTTCGGCCCTTGCCCGCTCTGGCGCGCCGCGTTTTGGCCCCCCGGCGCAGCGTTTTCAGGCCATGGCCCGCCAGTGGAACCCGTCACGCCTTGCTCGGGCGCGTCAGATCGCGTTTGACACCGAGCGCGCGTTGAAGCGCTCCGGCGCGCCAGCCGAAGCGCTGACCGGTGAAACCCTGCTGCGCCTCGCCCGCGCAGCCAGCGCAACACGTTGATTTAATTGAACTAGTAAGCACCCGAACTGTGCGAGGACAGACGCCGGCACAGATCGTCCAGCTGTTCCAGCGTGGAATAGCGCACGCGCAGCTCGCCCGCTTCACCCTTGTGGAAGATTTCCACCTCCAGCCCAAGTCGCTCGGCCAGATCCTTCTCCAGCGCCCGGGTATCGGCGTCCTTCTCCGATTTTGCACTGCCGGAATCGCGAGATTTGCGTTCTGGCGCGCCGGTCTTGCGCACCAGCGCCTCGGCAGCGCGTACCGAGAGGCCGTCCGCAATGATCGTCTCGGCCAGCGCAGCCGGATCAGGGCTCGTCGCGATCGCGCGGGCATGCCCAGCGCTCAGCGTCCCGGCTTCGAGATGGTTCAACACGGCTTCGGGCAGGGCCAAGAGGCGCAGCGTGTTGGCGATATGGGCGCGCGACTTGCCGATGGCGCGCGCAACCTCTTCCTGGGTATGGCCGAAGGTCTCGATCAGCTGGCGGAAGGCACGCGCTTCCTCCACAGGATTAAGATCTGCGCGCTGAACATTCTCAACAATGGCAATTTCCAGAGTCTCACGGTCCGTGAACTCGCGGATGATGGCCGGGATCTCGTGCAGGCGGGCCCGCTGGGCCGCACGCCAGCGCCGCTCCCCCGCCACGATCTGGTAGTGCCCGGTCTTACCGGGCGCGGGGCGCAGAAGGACAGGCTGCAGCACGCCGCGTTCGGCAATCGAAGCGGCCAGCGAGGTGAGCTCCTCCTCTCCAAAACGCTTGCGGGGCTGAGCGGGATTGGCCTCGATCAGGTCAAGCGCAATGGCGCGAGCACCCGAACCGCCGGGCGCGGAACCAGATGCCGCCGCACTGGCGGCTTCCTCTTCGCGCAGGGCTTCGGCTTCCTCGCCCTCGCCCAGCAGGGCGGAAAGACCGCGGCCAAGACCGCGCGGGCGGTCTGCGGCACTCATGCGGGCACCGCCTCGGGCCGGGTGCGCTCCTGACGGACCAGCTCGCGCGCCAGGCGCACATAGGCCTGCGAGCCAGGGCAGGCGAGATCGTAGAGAAGAACCGGCTTACCGAAGGACGGCGCCTCGGACACCCGCACATTGCGCGGTATGACCGTGTCATACACCCGGTCACCGAAATGAGCGCGCACATCGGCAGCCACCTGCGCAGACAGATTATTGCGCCGGTCATACATGGTCAGCACAACACCCTGAATCTCCAGATTCTTGTTGAGATTGCCCCTGACCAGATCGACCGTTCGCATCAGCTGGCTAAGGCCTTCCAGCGCAAAGAACTCGCACTGCAGCGGCACCAGCACGGAATCAGCCGCCGTCATCGCGTTCACGGTCAACAGGTTGAGCGAAGGCGGGCAGTCGATCAACACATAATCGCAATGGGTTGCCCGCGCCGCGAGAAAACGGCGGAACCGGTCCACAGCATGGCGCAGCCGGTAGGAGCGCCGCGGCGCAGCGGATAGCTCCAGCTCTGCCCCGGAAAGATCCACATCGGACGGGATGATGCCCAAACCCGGCACGCTGGTGTCGATCAAGGCTTCCTCAATCGGACGTTCATTGACCAGCACATCATAGGAGGTCGCCTTGCGGGCCGAACGCGGCACGCCGAGCCCGGTGGACGCATTGCCCTGGGGATCAAGGTCCAGCACGATCACCCGCTTGCCGATAGCGGCGAGAGCCGTGGCCAGATTGATCGCGGTCGTGGTCTTGCCGACGCCGCCCTTCTGGTTGGCGATAGCGATGACTTTGGGCGCGCTCCGGCCGGGCGCCTGGGAAGATATATCAGCGGGCACGGGTTAGCCTTTCAATGCGGATGATAGCCGCCTCATCACTGGTAAGGCTGGCATGAAGACTGGCCTCAAAGGTCCAGCTTTTCCGGGCTTCGGTCAATTCCTCTTCATGGCGGGCACCCTTGGGAATCAGCGCAATTGCGCCCTTTTCCACATATGGCTGCATCCAGATGAGCAATTTCGCGAGCGGCGCCACCGCGCGCGCCGTCACCACATCGCAGGGCGGCAGGGCGCTGATCTCCTCGGCGCGGGCCGTGATCACGTCTGCGCGAATACCGGTTTCCTCGATGACCGCGCGCAGGAAAGCGGCCTTCTTGCCAATGGATTCGATCAGGGTGACGCGCGTCTGCTTAGGCGGCGCCTCAGCCAGGGCGATCGCCAGAGCAAGACCCGGAAAGCCGGCACCTGCGCCGATATCAACCCAGCGCCGCGCACCCTCCGGGCCTAGCCGCAAGAGCTGCCAGCTATCATAGGCGTGGCGGAACCAGAAATCGTCCAGCGTGGAGCGACTGACAAGATTGGTATGCGCGCTCCACTCGATCAGAAGCCGTCGCCAGGTCTCGAACCGCTCCAGTGTTTCACGTGAAACACCCGTCGCGGCTTGAAACATGGCTGCGTCGAACGCCCGTTCGTGCATCAGCCGGCGCGCTTCCGGTCGAGGCGGCGCAGATACGCCAGCAGCGCCGTCAGGGCGCCCGGCGTTACGCCTTCCACCCGCCCGGCCTGGCCGAGCGTCGCCGGCTGCGCTCTCTCCAGCTTCTCACGCACCTCGTTTGAGAGGCCGCCAACACCGGAATAATCAAACCCGGCAGGGATGCGCACACCCTCATCCTTGCGGAAAGCGACGATATCGGCCTCCTGCCTGTCGAGATATCCGTGATAGACGGCCTCGTTCTGGATCTGTGTGGCAATAGCCGGGTGCAGGGCCGCGATCTCGGGCCAGACACGGCAGACCGCCTCCCAGCCGACCTGCGGATGACCGATCAACTCCATAGCGGTGCGGCGCTTGCCGTCCTGATTGATCTCCAATCCTGCCTTGCGGGCCTCGGCCGGGGTGAGGCTCAGCTCGTCCAGACGCGCGCGCGCCGCATCCAGCGCCGTCACGCGCTCACGAAAGGATGTTTCACGTGAAACACTCGCCGCGCCCAGCCGGATGGCTTCGGGGGTCAGGCGTTGATCGGCATTGTCGGCTCGCAGCGAAAGACGGTACTCGGCGCGCGAGGTGAACATGCGATAGGGCTCGGTAACGCCCCGCGTCACGAGATCGTCGATCATCACCCCGATATAGGCTTGCGAGCGATCAAGAATGAAGGGATCGGAGCCCGATACCGCCAAGGCGGCGTTGAAGCCGGCCATCAGGCCTTGCGCGGCGGCTTCCTCGTATCCGGTCGTGCCGTTGATCTGACCTGCCAGCCAGAGGCCCGGCAGCTTGCGTGCGCCGAGAGTCGCGCTGAGCTCGCGCGGGTCGATATAATCATACTCGATGGCATAGCCGTAGCGGCGCACCTTCACACGTTCCAGGCCCGGAATGGTTTGCAGGAAGGCGTCCTGGATGGAATCTGGCAGGCTGGTCGAGATGCCATTGGGATAGATGGTGTCGTCATCCAGCCCTTCGGGCTCGAGAAACACCTGATGGCTCGTCCGGTCGGCAAACCGCACCACCTTGTCCTCGATGGACGGGCAGTAGCGCGGGCCGCGCCCGGCAATATATCCGCCATAGACGGCCGAATGGCCGAGATTAGCCGCGATGATCTCGTGCGTACGTTCGGTCGTGCGGGTGATCCCGCACGCGATCTGCGGAACCGTGATTTTATCTGTCAGGAAGGAAAAGGGCACGGGCGCGTCATCGGCGGGCTGCATGTCGAGCCCGGACCAGTCGATCGTGGAGCCATCAAGGCGTGCGGGCGTACCGGTTTTCAGCCGCCCCATGGCGAGGCCCAGCCCGTAAAGCCGGTCCGAGAGGCCAATGCTAGGCGCATCGCCCACCCGGCCCGCCGGAATCCGCTCCTCGCCACGATGGATCACGCCTTTCAGGAAGGTGCCGGTGGTCAGAACCACCGCGCCCGCGCGATATGCCCGGCCTTCACCGTCCAAGACACCAGCGCAGCGCCCGTTCTCGACGATCAGATCTTCGGCGGCGGCTTCGGTGACGGACAGATTTTCCGCCGCGCCAATCGCGGCCTGCATCGCCTCGCGATAGAGCCTGCGGTCGGATTGTGTGCGCGGCCCGCGGACAGCCGGGCCCTTCGAGGCGTTCAGCATACGAAACTGGATACCCGATGCATCGGCCACCCGCCCCATCAGACCATCCAGCGCATCGACCTCACGCACCAGATGACCCTTGCCGAGCCCGCCAATCGCCGGATTGCAGCTCATCTCGCCAATCGTCGCCGCCTTGTGGGTCAGGAGCAGCGTGCGAGCGCCCATGCGCGCTGACGCGCTCGCGGCTTCGCAGCCGGCGTGACCACCCCCGATAATGATGACATCCCAGTGCCGGGCAGCGGCCTCGGCAGCAGGCAAGGTTTCAAGGCGCATGTATGTCTCCGGCCTCCTTCGCCGGCCGGCGGCTTCCATACGCGAACGGGCACGCAAAGTCGAGATCGACGACCCGTCTATTTGCCGATGCAGAACTGGCTGAACACCCGGTCCAGCACGTCCTCGACGCTTACCGCGCCGGTCAGCTCGCCCAGCGCTCTTATGGCCCGGTTCACCTCGGCACCGGCCAGCTCCGGGCGGGCGGCAAGGCGACCCCGCGCCTCAACTAGGCTTTCCAGCGCCCGTTCCACCAATTGGCGATGGCGGACCCGCGAAAGAGGCACAGCTTCGCGCGCGCCCAGCCGCCGCGTGATCTCCCCGTCCAGCCAGGCCTCAAACACGTCCAGCCCAGCACCGGATTTAACCGATACGGCAAAGGACTTCACACCCTCTAGCGCTGCAATCGAACGGTCGGACAGGTCCGCCTTATTGGCAAGCACCACATCACCCGGACGGAGCAGATGCGCGGCCTCCGCCGACAATGTTTCACGTGAAACATCGAGTACGAGACAGCGCAGGTCTGCACCTTCCGCGCGGGCGAGGGCGCGCCTCACGCCTTCTGCCTCAATCGTATCTGCCGCTTCGCGCAGGCCCGCCGTGTCCGCGAACAGCACCACAAACCCGGCGCGGATGTCCCGCACTTCCACCACATCGCGGGTAGTCCCGGGGATGTCGGAAACGATGGCCGCCTCGCGCCGGGCAAGATAATTGAGCAGGGAAGACTTGCCCGCGTTGGGCGCGCCGATGATGGCGATGGTAAAGCCCTCGCGAACCTGCTCACCGCGCCGCCCGTCAGCAAGATGCGCGTTCAGGGCGTCAATCAGGCCGTCCAGCGGCGGTTCAGCCCGCGTCGCAAGATTTTCCGGCACATCCTCCTCATCGGGAAAATCGATCTCGCCCTCAATAGAACTAAGGATATCAACGAGTTGATCGCGCCACCCGGCATAGAGACCGCTCAGCGCCCCGCCCATCTGAGCAAGCGCCTGCGCCCGCTGCGCCTCGGTCTCGGCGTCTATAAGGTCGGCCAGACCTTCCGCTTCAGTGAGATCCAGCCGGCCGCGCTCAAAGGCGCGCCGGGTGAACTCGCCAGGACCGGCCGGGCGCAGGCCCTGCGCCGTCAAGGCATCGGACAAAGCCGTTATGACGGCCGGGCCGCCATGGACGTGAAACTCGGCCACATCCTCGCCGGTAAAACTCGCAGGTGCCGGAAACCACAGGATCAGCGCCTGATCAATGAGCGCACCGTCCTCATCGCGCAGTGCCCTCAGCGCCGCTCGGCGCGGTTCAGGCAAGCTTCCCGCCAAGGCCGCGAGGGAAGCCCCGACCAGCGGGCCACTGGCGCGCACCACGGCGATGCCTGCGCGGCCTGCCCCGCTGGCGAGAGCGAAAATCGTGTCGTCCATCAATAAAGTCTAGCTGCCCGTCTTGCCGGAAGCGGCCTGGCCCATCAGTGACATGAACTGCTTCTGCCACTCACCGCCCATCGTCATCCAGTTGCGCATCAGCGCCTCAGGCTCCATCGCGGCCATGTTCTCGCTCATCCGCCTGCTCATCTCGTCGACAAGCTGCTCGTTGAGCGGCGTTACATCCGGCAAGCCGAAAAAGGCGCGAGCCTCCGCAGGAGTGCATTCGATTTCGATATTGACCTTCATGCCTGCCTCGCTCCCTCCTTTTGCATGCGCATAGAGGTCCACACCCTACGGTGTGGAAGACCGGTTGGCGAGCCTGTCCAAGGCGTCAAGATACGCCTTTCCGCGCGGAGACAACTGATACCCGGTCTGCAGGCTCAGTGTCAGCCCGAGCGCGTTCAGGTTTCTCACCCTGCGCTTGAACCTCGCCCTCTCCTCGCCCAGCCCAGCGGCAAGCTCCGCCGCGCGTACACCGGGGCGAGATGCGATCAGCGCCAACACCGCGCGCGTCCATGGTTGTTCGGCAGCGCGGTCAAACCTATCCAGCCGTGCCGCAATGTGCTGCAAACTCATATCTGTGTTTTCCCGCAAGCCAATACGCGGATCATCGCCGGCGAAAGAAACCTCGATGCGCCAGATTTCCCCTGCCCGGCCTTCCAGCGCCTTCAACAGAGCGCTTTTGGACTCATATCCTGCAGCCTGCGCATCAGCCAGGCTGATATCGCCCGGCGTTACCCGGCGCACATCTCCAAAGGCGATCATGCCAACAGGGGTTACCTGCTGCCCGCCGGACCTTACTGCAGCAGCCCGCCAGCGCCGGAAGGCGAGGGTAACTTTCCCGGTCCGGATGCCTGCCAGCGCCTCCTGTTTGAAAAGCATCCCCCACCTCCTTGCCCCTCGCCACCATGCTATTAGACTTCAATTCATGCTCAACCGAAGGGAGCCCCCATGGCCGCTGAAACGCTCACGATTCAGACGAAGGACGGCAGCTTTTCCGCCTATGCGCGCGGAAAAGGCCCGGCGATCATCGTCATCCAGGAGATTTTCGGCGTCAACGCGGTGATGCGCGGGATCTGCGATGATCTGGCGGCCAGCGGCTACCGGGCCATCTGTCCGGATCTGTTCTGGCGCATCGAGCCCGGCATTGAACTGACCGATCAGAGCGAAGAGGAATGGAAGCAGGCCTTTGATCTGTTTGGGAAATTCAATCCCGACAAAGGCGTTGAGGACATTGCAGCCACGATTGCCCATGCTCGGGATGAAGGCGCAAAGAAAGTGGGCGCAGTCGGCTACTGCCTTGGCGGGCTGCTGGCCTATCTTACGGCCTGCCGTACGGATTGCGATGCGAGCGTCGGATACTATGGGGTGGGGATACAGGACCGCCTTGGCGAGGCAGGCAAGATCACCAAGCCGCTCCTCCTGCACATTGCCGGGCAGGACAAATTCGTGCCGAAAGAGGCGCAGGACAAGGTGATTGCCACCCTAAAGCCCAATCCGCAGGTGGCGCTCTATCAGTATCCGGACCGCGATCACGCCTTCGCGCGCGTTGGCGGGGAACATTATCACGGGGATGACGCTGATACGGCCAATAACCGTACGATGGCGTTCTTCAGGGAGCATCTGGGGTAGGCTTGCGCCTCACCACCAGCAATCCGGCCGCGCGGTCGTGAATGCCCCGCCCCGTCATGGCAACAAGCCCGATCTGTACCAGCACAACTGACCAGGACAGGACGAACAATGCGATATTGTGCATTGCCGGGGGATCAATGAAAGGCTGACCCGGTATGGTCCATATCCCGGCATGAGCAATCTCCCACGGCAGGAATTTCACGCCATTACGCAACAGCGCGGGAAGAAAGGCAGGGCGCATATCAGAGCTCTGTGTACGTACCTCCAGCCCCAGCGCCCATTTGCCGGGGCTGCGGCCCATGAGCCACTCAGCCATCGAGAAAAACACGATCACAGGAAGCGTTACGCCCACAGCGATGGCGACCCATTGTCCAAGACGCCCAAACATATCCAGTGACAGACCAGTGACCAGCACAATGCCGGTGAAGGCTGCCAGATAAGCCAGTATAGTAATGGAATCAATGAGATACGCCGCAATGCGGCGCAGAAACAGTGTCACTCCGCACTCGCCCTCTGCCAGCTCTCCATGGCGGTAAGGCGTTCCCAATAGGCGAGGACGGGCTCCGGCGCGTCTTTCAGCTGCCGGATGATCTTTAGCAGATAGAGCAGATAGCCGACCGAGATGTCGGCGGCCGTGAAGCGGTCCGAAGCCAGCCAGTCCCGGCCCTCAAGGCCCCGCGTGGCGATCAGCGCCAGATGCTTGTCCACCTCCATCTTCGCCCATTTGGCGATGCCCGCATTGCGCTGGGCTTCGGGCAGAAGCGTGGTGTGGGCCAGCAACAGACTCACCGGCATGCCGAGCGAGCCTTCGGCATAGTGCATCCATTCGAGATAGCGCGGATAATCGGCCTCGGACGGGTCCACGCGCAGCGGTGTCGGGCCGTAGCGATTGATCAGATACTCCAGGATCGCCACCGATTCCAGGATCACCGTATCGCCGTCTTTCAGCGCAGGAATCTTCTGCAAGGGATGGATCTTGCGGTACTCATCCCCGCCGACATTGCCGCGGTCAAAGGCCACGCGCTCCAGCCGATAATCCAGCCCCATCTCCTCCATCGCCCAGCGGGCGCGGATGGAGCGGGTCATGGGGGCGTGGAACAGGATCAGGCTGGAATCGTGGCTCATGGGTATCTCCCGCTAGAAATTCGCGGCGAGATTAGCGCCATTTGCACAACTGGAAAGAGCCGAGTTCCACTCCCCGTACAAGCCCATGAAAAAAGGCCCCGCCAGTGACGGAGCCTTCATTCAGATACCAACGCTATCGCGATATGATCACGTATTCATCGAATCGAAGAATTCGTCGTTCGTCTTGGTCTCTTTGAGCTTGCCGAGCAGGAAGTCGATCGCGTCCTGCGGGCCCATCGGGTTGAGGATGCGGCGAAGGACATAGGTCTTGGCGAGATTCTTCTTGTCGACCAGCAGCTCCTCTTTCCGGGTACCGGATTTGAGGATGTCGATGGCCGGGAAGACGCGCTTGTCGGCGACCTTGCGGTCGAGCACGATCTCGGAATTGCCCGTGCCCTTGAACTCCTCGAAGATCACCTCGTCCATGCGGCTGCCGGTGTCGATCAGCGCGGTGGCGATAATGGTGAGCGAGCCGCCTTCCTCGATGTTTCGGGCCGCACCGAAGAAGCGCTTGGGACGCTGCAGGGCATTGGCGTCCACGCCACCCGTGAGCAC
>JBJHCI010000015.1:0-13954 GCA_050485925.1 Maricaulaceae bacterium | reverse complement strand
CTATGCCGATCTGGAAACCCGTACGCCGGTTGATCCTGACGCCACCCTTTTCCGTCCCGGTTCGGTATCCAAGCTCATCACCTGGACCGCTGTCATGCAGCTGGTCGATGAAGGCCTCATCGACCTGGACGCGGACATCAACACCTATCTCGATTTCGAGGTGAACGCGATCGATGGTCCGGTGACCATGCGCCATATTCTCCGTCACACGCCAGGCTGGGGCGAGGCGGTGCGCGGCCTGATCATGGACAATCAGGACAAGCTTTTGCCGCTCGGCCAGTATCTGCGCGAGAACGTTCCCCCGGCGATGTATCCGGCAGGAGAGGTGCCTGCTTATTCCAACTACGGCACGGCGCTCGCGGGCTATGTGGTCGAGCGCGTCACCGGCATGTCCTTCGATGACTATCTCGATCAGCGCATCTTTGCGCCTCTGGGTATGGAGCGGTCCACACTGCGCCAGCCTCTGCCGGAACATCTCGAAGCACTGATGTCCAGCGGCTATATGCGCGCGTCCGATGGAGAGGCCCGCCCGTTCGAGATTGTAAGCGCCGCGCCTGCGGGCTCCATGTCGGCGACGGGCAATGATATGGGCCGGTTTATGATTGCTCATCTCAATCGGGGTGAGGGATTGCTGTCACCGGAGACGGCTGAGCTGATGTACACCAGCGAGGACCGCAAGCTGCCTTCGCTCAACTCCATGGTG
Source organism: Maricaulaceae bacterium (assembly GCA_050485925.1). GTDB lineage: Bacteria > Pseudomonadota > Alphaproteobacteria > Caulobacterales > Maricaulaceae > Glycocaulis. Next base: position 13,251 of record JBJHCI010000015.1, on the reverse strand, counting down.
CTGGGCTTCTATCAGCAGAACCGCAATGGTCACCGCATTATCGGCCATGGCGGGGATACGACCCTTTTCCATTCCAATCTGCACCTCTATCTCGATCATGGCGTCGGGCTGTACATCTCGATGAACAGCACAGGCCGCGGTGGGGCTACAGGCCGCATCCGGCAGGCTCTCTTCGAGCAGTTCACCGACCGCTACTTCCCGGTGGAGCCGGAAGAACTGCCCACGCTGGAAACCGCCGAGGAACATGGCCGTATGCTGGTCGGCCAGTATCTCGTCTCGCGCCGTCCTTCGGGCAACTTCCTGGCGTCCAGCTGGCTACTGAGCCCGACCAGCGTGACCATGAATGCCGATAACGAGTTGTCGCTCTCCATCCTGAACGATACCGCCGGCGCCCCCATGCGTTTCCGTGAGGTGGAGCCGTTCGTCTGGCAGCAGGTGGGCGGGGCTGAGCGCCTTTCGGCCCGCATCAGCGAGGATGGCCGGGTGGAGATGATGAGCGCGGCCTTCTTCTCACCCTTCATGGTGTTCATGCCGGCTGAGTGGTGGCGCAATGGTGCCGTGTTGATGCCATTCGTGGGTATCGCAGGCGCCGCACTGTTGCTGACCCTCCTATTCTGGCCGGTGCGCGCGATTGTACGCTGGCGGTTTGGCAAGCGCTTTGAACTGTCAGGCCGGGACGCCATGGCGCATCGCTTGGTGCCGCTGGGGGCTCTTGCAACGCTGGCCCATACCGGTGGATGGATATGGCTCATCACGCACATGATGTCCGACTTCACCCGGCTGGACGGGCGTTTGGACGGCGCGGTCGTGCTGCTGCAATTCCTGTCCGTGTTGCCGTTGGCGGCCCTCGCCATCATGGCGTGGAACAGCTTTGTGGTCTGGACGGGTCGCGCGAGCTGGTTTGCCAAGCTGTGGAGCCTGGTATTGCTGGCATCCATGCTGGTCATGCTCTGGTTCCTGACAGTGGCCGGCTTCTTCAATTTCGGCACGAGCTTCTAGGCTGGGAGGAGAGAGATGTCTGTTGCCAAGCCGCTTTCCCTGACCGTGCATATCGAGCCAGTCCGCCTGAAAACACCCTTCCGCATCACGGGTCACGTGATGGACGCGGTCAATCTGGTGGTCTGTACGCTGGCCCGTGGGGGTCATCGCGGGCGCGGCGAGGCAACGGGCGTCTATTATCATGCCGAAACCGGCGAAAGCATGGTCGGTCAGGTCGAGCAGGTCCGCCGGCAGATCGAAGCGGGCATTACCCGCCAGGCGCTGCAGGGGCTTCTGCCAGCCGGCGGCGCCCGCAATGCGGTGGATTGCGCCTTATGGGACCTGGAGGCCAGTGAAGCCGGAGAACCTGCCTGGAAACTGGCGGGCCTGCCTGCGCCATCATCCCTGCTGACCACCTTCACGCTGGGGGCTGACAGTCCAGATGTGATGGGGGCCAAGGCTGCGGGCCTTAAAGAAGCCAGGGCGCTCAAGCTTAAGCTGATCGGGGACGGGCTGGACGCCCAGCGCGTGCGGGCGGTACGTGCGGCGGTGCCTGACGTCTGGATCGGTGTGGATGCCAATCAGGCTTACGACCGGGCTGCCACCGAAGCCCTTCTGCCCTGCCTGATCGAGGAGAAGGTGAGCCTTCTCGAACAGCCCTGCGCGATCGGGGCAGATGAAAGCCTTGCCGGACTTAATTCGCCCATTCCGCTGGCCGCTGATGAAAGCGCGCAGACCAGCGCCGACATAGCCCGGCTCGCGCCGATCTATGACATCATCAATATCAAGCTCGACAAGTCCGGGGGGCTCACCGAGGGCCTGAAAATGGCCCATCTCGCCCGCGAGTACGGTCTGGGCGTTATGGTCGGTAATATGGTGGGCACCTCGCTCTCCTGCGGACCGGCCGCGATTGTCGGGCAGCTGTGCGATGTGGTGGACCTTGACGGCCCCTGGCATCTGTCCGCCGACCGCGATCCGCCTGCCCGCTATGAGGACGGTCTTCTTATTTGCCCGCCCGCCGGGTGGGGTCTGCCGGAAAGGAAAGCGGCCTGATGAGTGTTCTGTCCCTTCCCCGTCCTTATCTGCTGTTCCTTGGCGATGTCACTGACCTGTCCTACGCCAAGACGGCAGCGGGCCTGCGCGACTGGGTCCCAGACCAGTGTGTGGCCGAATGGTCCCTGCCGGGAAATCCGCTCCGGCTGGGCCTTCCTGTCATGGCGCCGGCCGAAGCGGCGCGCGCAGGCGCCCGCTCTCTGGTGATCGGGGCAGCGACCATGGGCGGGGCTATCCGCCCGGCCTGGGTGCCCGCCCTTATCGAGGCGATGGAAGCCGGACTGGACATCATCTCTGGCATGCATGTGCCACTGGCCAGCGTCCCTGAACTCCACCAGGTCGCCCAGCGGCTGGGTCGACAGCTTATCGAGGTGAGGAAACCGCCGGCCGGCATTCCCATAGCCACCGGCCGCAAGCGCACCGGCAAGCGCCTGCTGACTGTGGGTACCGATTGCGCGCTGGGCAAGAAATACACGGCGCTGGCGCTGGTGCGGGCCTTCCAGCGTGCCGGCGCAAAAGCGACATTCCGCGCCACGGGCCAGACGGGCATTCTCATCGCAGGTGGCGGCATACCGATGGACGCGGTGGTCAGCGATTTCCTCGCCGGTGCGGCGGAGGTGTTGTCACCGGACGCCCCGGCTGATCACTGGGACATCATTGAAGGGCAGGGCTCCCTGCTGCATCCCTCCTATGCCGGCGTGTCGCTGGGCCTCCTGCACGGCAGTCAGCCGGATGTGCTGGTGGTCTGCCACGAGGCAGGCCGCAAGCGCGTGATCGGGCTGGATGCGCACTATCCGCTTCCGTCCATTGAGGAGGTGGTCGAGTTGAACCTTATTCACGCACGCCGGGTGAATCCCGAAGCCCGCGTGGGCGGGATCAGCCTGAACACGTCCAAACTCTCCGAAGACGAAGCACGCCGGGCAATCGAGGCCGAGACCCGCCGGACCGGACTTCCCTGCGCCGATCCGATCCGGGGCGGGCCGGCGTTCGAGGCGCTCGTGGACGCCTGCCTCCAGCCTGAAGTCGCTTTGGCCCAATGAGCGCAGGTTCCAGCCTGTTTCAGCGCCTGATCCTGCCCGGCCTCGCCTTCAAGGCGGTGGTCATTGGCGGGGGCTATGCGACGGGCCGCGAGCTCGTTGAGTATTTCATGCCGTCAGGCCCGGTTGGCGGGCTGATGGGGCTGGTCCTTGTCACGGGCATATGGAGCGCGATATGCGCGCTCACCTTCAGCTTTGCCTACACCACGCGCAGCGGCAACTACCTCACCTTTTTCAAGGCGCTCCTCGGGCCCTTCTGGCCGCTGTTCGAGATTGCTTATCTGCTCTTTCTCTTCCTGATCCTCGCGGTGTTCGGCGCAGCGGCTGGCGAGATCGGCGCGGCACTGTTCGGCCTGCCCAACCTGGTGGGGTCAGCGGCGCTGGCCCTGTCCATTCTGGTTTTCACCGCGCTGGGACAGGAGAGCGTGGAGGGCTTGTTCAAATACGCATCGCTCTTCCTCTATCTGGTCTATCTCGTATTCGTGGTGCTGTGTTTCACGCAATTTGGCGGAGATATTCTGGCGGGGCTGGATGCCGGTATTCCGGCCACCGGCTGGGTATCGGGTGGCATCACCTATGCGGGCTATAATATCGTGGGCGCTGTGGTGATCCTGCCTGTCCTGCGCCATCTGACCAGCCGCAAGGATGCCGTTGTAGCAGGGGTGCTGGCCGGACCGCTGGCGGCGCTTCCCGCCATCGTCTTCTTCGCCTGCATGATCGCCTTCTATCCGGAGATTTCCGAAGCGGCCCTGCCGTCGAACTATATCCTTGAGCGCCTCGGCTCACCGGTCTTCCAGATGGCCTTCCAGTTCATGGTGTTCGTCGCCCTGGTGGAAACCAGCGTCAGTGCCGTCCATGCCGTCAATGAGCGGATATCGGCTGTGCGGCCCCGTGCGATCGGGATGCGTCCGCGCCTGGTCATTACAGCGGTCTTGCTGCTGGCCGCCATGGTGGTGGCAGACCGGTTCGGCCTGATTGCACTGATCGCCAATGGCTACCGTATGCTCGCCTTTGCGATCATAGCGGTTTTCGTGCTGCCGCTCCTGACGCTGGGGATCTGGAAGCTGATGCGTATACGCAAGGAGGCCGGTGCATGAGACATGTGCTGATCGCGGCTGTGCTGGGTGCGGCCTCGTGTGCGGGGCTGCAGACGGGCATCAGCCATGCCGCCTTGGTGGAAGAGAGTGAAACTGCGGCAATAGAGGCGCGTATCGCGGCGCTGGCACAGATGGCTGGCGGACGCGTGGGCGTGATGGCGTTCGGCCTTGAGGGCGATCCGGCGGTGGGCCTTAACGCTGACGAAGCCTTTCCCATGGCCAGCACGTTCAAGATCGCTGTTGCCGCGGCCGTGCTGGCGCGAGTTGATGCGGGTGAGCTGTCGCTGGACACAATGGTGGACATCCCCCAGGAGCGCTATGTGGTGTCGGATGTGATCGCCAACCGGCTGATCCATCCCGGTGTGGTGCTGTCGGTTGCCAATCTGATCGAGCTTAACATAACCGAGAGTGACAACACCGCTGCCGACATGCTGGCTGAGCTGGCTGGCGGGCCGCAGGCGGTTACGCAATGGCTGCGCACGCAAGGAATAGAAGGCCAAAGCGTAGACCGGGACACAGCAGGCCTCATTCGGGACTTCTTCGGCCTGCCCGAAGGTCCGCTGACCCGGACCGTACCTGCCGCTCTGGAGGCGAACCCGCAGATATTCCAGCGTGGCCAGCAGCCCAATCCGGATTTCGACAGTGATCCGCGCGACACTTCCACGCCGCGCGCTATGGCCCGCCTGATCGCGCGCATTGCGCAGGGCGAGGCTCTGGGTGAGGCGAGCACCGAATTTCTGCTCGCCTCCATGGGGCGCACGCGCACCGGGGCCGGGCGGCTGAGAGGCCTGCTTCCCGCCGGCACACAAATCGCCCACAAGACGGGCACGATCGGGGGGACGGTGAATGATGCCGGTCTCATCACCCTGCCGGACGGGCGGCGCATCGTGGTGGTGGTGTTCGTGAAGGAAAGTGCCGCGCCGATTGCTGAGCGCGAGCGCGCGATAGCGGAAATCACGCGCACGCTGCATGACTGGTTCCTGGTCCGGTAGGACAGGAACGCCTTTCGTCCGACGAGGCCCCGAGCCAATAGCCTATCGACCGGTATTCTCTGCCTCGATCTCCTCGCGAAGGGCTTCCAGCTCCAGCCAACGGTCTTCCTTCGCGCCGCGCTCAGCTGCCAGCTTTTCCAGCCGGGCGGAGAGTTCGGCAAACCTGTCAGGCTTCTGCGTGAAAAGTTCAGGGTCGGAGAGTTCGGTTTCGATGCCGGCGATTTCCGCACTCAGCGCATCGATCTCGCCGGGGAGATTTTCCAATGCATGCTTGTCCTTGAACGACATCTTGCGCTTTGAGGCAGGCACGGGTGAGGGTGACGCGGTCGCTCTGGGTTCGTCCTTACGCGCCTTGTCCGATGGTTTCGCACGCACGCCGCTGCCGCGCTGGGCCACCATGTCCGAATACCCGCCCGCATAGACCTGCCAGCGTCCTTCGCTCTCGAAGGCTATGGTGCGGCTGACGGTGCGGTCGAGAAAGTCCCGATCATGGCTGACCAGAAGCACCGTGCCCGGATAGTCCGCGATCAAGTCCTGCAACAGGTCCAGCGTCTCCAGATCAAGATCATTGGTCGGCTCGTCCAGCACCATGACATTGCCGGGCAGGGCAAGCGCCCGGGCCAGCATGACACGCGCGCGCTCGCCTCCGGACAGCACGTGAACGGGCGTACCGGCCTGTTCAGGCCGGAACAGGAAATCCTTCATCCAGGCGGCTACGTGGCGTGTGCGGCCATTGACCTCGACATGATCGCCGCCCCCTCCGGTCAGCGCCTGCGCCAGCGTCCAGCCCGGTTTGAGCATGGCGCGTTTCTGATCCAGCTGCGCGATCTCCAGCCCTTCGCCCAGCCGCACCGCGCCGCTGTCAGGCGCGAGCTTGCCCGTCAGCATGTTCAGAAGGGTCGTCTTGCCCGCGCCGTTGGGACCGACAAAGCCCACGCGCTCGCCGCGCATGATGCGTACACTGAAATCGTCGACAATTTTTGCCGTGCCATACGATTTCGAAATGCTCTTCGCCTCGCAAACCAGCTTGCCGGACTTCTCTGCTTCAGAGGCTTCAAGATTGGCCAGTCCCTGCGGGCCCTCATGGCTGCGCAGACGCGATTTCATGGCTTTGAGCTCGCCTACTCGGCGCATATTGCGCTTGCGCCTCGCGGTGACGCCATAGCGCATCCAGTCCTCTTCGCGGGCGATCTGGCGGGCGAGCTTGTGCTGCTCCATCTCCTCGGCAGCGAACACCTCATCGCGCCAGTCCTCGAAATGGGCAAAGCCCTTCTCCAGACGGCGCGATATGCCCCGGTCCAGCCAGACGGTGGCGCGTGACAGGCGCTCCAGAAAGCGCCGGTCGTGGCTGATCAGCACCATCGCGCCCTTGCGGCCCGCCAGCTCCTCTTCCAGCCATTCAATTGCAGGCAGGTCGAGATGGTTTGTTGGCTCGTCAAGGAAGAGAATGTCCGGGTCCGGCGCAAGCGTGCGGGCGAGTGCTGCGCGCCTCGCCTCGCCGCCGGACAGGGTCACCGGGCTTTCTTCGCCCGTCAGGCCCAGCGCTTCGAGCAGCACAGTCACCCGCCACGGGTCATCGCCCGGTGCCAAGCCGTCTTCGGCGTAGGCGCGCACCGTCTCAAAGCCTGACAGATCCGGTTCCTGCGGCAGGTAGCGCACGGTGGCACCCGGATGGATGAAGCGCTCCCCCCGGTCCGCCTCGATGAGGCCTGCCGCGATCTTCATCAGCGAGGATTTGCCGGACCCGTTGCGTCCCACCAGGCAGACCCGGTCTCCCGGCGCAATCATCAGCTCCGCGCCTTCCAGAAGCGCGGTGACGCCAAAGCTCAGATGGATATCCTGTAGGGTGAGAAGGGGCGGGGCCATGGCCCACGCGCTTAGCGCATCGTCAGGCAGGTGTTAAGCTATTCTGCAGCGTGGGCGAGTTCGGGCGCTGCTTCCTTCTTCGCGCCAGCCTTGCGGAACTGGAGGTGACCGTCCTCCAGCCTGCCATAGCGGATGGCCAGCATGTCCTGCACATAGTTCTGATATGTTCGCCAGGGCGGCGTCGCGCCCTGTCGTGGTAGGTTCGGCAGGCCCCGCTGCACATAGCCTGAGGAGAAGTCGAGCAAGGGGAGGGTTTCCAGACCCTCTGGCGGAACCGCCACGCAATAATCATGACCCCTGGCGGTCATATGATTGATGACGCGGCAGACCCGCTCGGCCGTCAGATCCACTTTCAGCGTCCAGGACGCATTGGTGTAGCCAAACGCCATGGCCGCATTGGGCACGCCCGACAGCATCATCCCGCGATAGGTGATGGTCTCGTTCGCGGCAATGGTTTTTCCATCTACGGATATATCGATGCCGCCGCCGACAAGCATGTCGAGCCCGGTTGCCGAAATGACGATATCGGCTTCCAGCACCTCACCTGATTTCAGGCGGATACCTTCAGGGACAAAGCGGTCGATATGGTCGGTAACGACGCTCGCCTTGCCGCTCTTCAATGCCTCGAAGAAATCTCCGTCCGGGGCGAGGCAGAAGCGCTGGTCCCACGGATTATAGGGCGGGGAGAAATGCCGCTCGACGTCGAAATCCTCGCCCAGCTCCTTCCTGATCTGCTTGATAACACCCTTCTTCACGAAGTCCGGGTGGGCGCGCGCCAGCGCGAAGAAAAACATGGCAAGCCCGACATTCTTTGCCCGCGACAGCGTGTAGGCGAGCCGGCCCGGCAGCACTTTGCGTAAAGTGTCGGCAATGGCATCACGCGAGGGCCTAGCCGCGATATAGCTTGGCGTTCTCTGCAGCATGGTGACATGGGTGGCCTCTTGCGCCATGGCGGGCAGGAGGGTGACGGCGGGTGCCCCGCTGCCAATGATCACCACGCGCTTGCCCGCATAATCCTTGCCCTCGGGCCAGAGCTGGGCGTGGATGAGTTCACCCCTGAAGTCGGAAACACTTTCAAACTCCGGCATATAGCCACTCTCATAGCGGTAATAGCCGGAGCACAATATGAGGAAGCGGCCGCGCCACACCTCCGTCCCGTCAGGCCCGTCGATATGGAGCGTCCAGCGCGCCGACGCGCTGTCCCAGCTGGCGCGGGCCACCTTGCGGCGGAAATGGATATGCCGGTCTATGCCCGCTTCGCTGGCGGTCGCGCGGACATAATTTCGGATGGACGGGCCGTCGGCGAACACCTTGCCGTCCACCCAGGGGCGGAAATTATAGCCGAACGTGTACATATCGCTGTCCGAGCGTATGCCCGGATAGCGGAACAGATCCCACGTGCCGCCGAGATCGTCGCGCGCTTCAAGGATGGCGTAGGACTGAACCGGGCAACGGTACTGTAGATGCCAGGCCGCGCCGACGCCGGAAATCCCTGCGCCCACAATCAGCACGTCGCGTTCGTTGACGCTTGTCTCTGGCGATGATGCGTCCACGGGTTTCCTCTCCGGCGATTGCGCCTTGCTGTCCGAAGTGAACACCGTTCACTTTGTCGGCGCAAGAGGGCTGTAACCGGTCAGGTCGCCGGGCAGCCTGTCCGTTCGCGCAGCCCCTCTGCCGCCTCACGGGATCGCCAATCGGCAATGGCGGACACCACCATGCAGCGCTGCTCCGTATCCAGACGGTCATCGCCCATCAGATCGGATTCGATACGCTCCATGCTGTCAGTGCCCGTAATGATTTCCTGGCCATTGGCCGCCGGGCTGTCAAAGCGCATCAATAGCCCGTCAGAGCGCCAGCGGGGCCATTCGGGCAGATTGGTCGGCCCGCCCGTGCCCGGCTCACCCGAGCGCGCAAACTCGGCCCAGTAGGCCCCCATGGCCGCGGCCAGCGCTTCACGACCGGGTGCGTTGCGGCTGTTGAAGAGCGTGCTGTCGAGCCTGCCGAAGAAATCGAAATGATTGAAGACGAAGGGTATCTCCATCGCATGGGCTGCGCCCAGCAGGTGGGAGAGATCCATCACGAATAGCGCCGTGCCTGCCTCGTCCCAGTCAAACCGGTACGCCCAGACATCGCCATGCCCGCCCGCGATCATGCGATTGGCCGGTTCGTCGACCGCCAGCACCCGCCAGACCCGGCTCTGATAGTCTGCCATGATGTCATAAAGCTGCCGGTCGCGAGAAAAGATCAGTACACCGAAATAACGCCGCACCAGATCATCGCGGAACAGGTTGAAGAGCTTCATCTCATCCCGGTTTGTGCCGGTGATGACGGGCACGGCGTTGAACATATCAGGAGAGGCGAAAGCATTGGCGAGCCCGTCCTGCGGCAAGGTCACGCCATCCTCGATCATGCGCGGCAGGTTGAGGAAGGGCGAGCCATCGCGCTGATAGGCACCGTAAACCGCTTCCAGCGGGGCGTTGCGCAGGGCGTGCATTTCCCCGTCAGGCGCGACGGCGCGGGCGATGTCGTGGGCCGGGTTGGTCGCGCCCGGCTCGGTGCCGCTGGCGCTCGCCCATGACACGCTCTCCACGCTGCCGGACTGGATGATGGCGCGGTGGAAGAGCCCGGAGGCCAGCGGCGAGGCCAGAAGCCCGGCCACGTTATGACCGCCGGCGCTCTCGCCGAATATCGTCACCCGTCCCGCGTCGCCGCCGAACTGGGCGATATTGTCCCGCACCCATTCCAGCGCCGCGATCTGGTCCAGTAGCGCGAAATTGCCCGCCGCATCGCGCGGATCGCGGGCATCATTGCGCAGGGCGTCATGGGCGAAAAAGCCAAGCGGTCCAAGCCGGTACTGGACCACAACCACGACCAAATCCTGGTCGCGTGCGAGCTGCGCGCCATCATACTGACCCGCATAGCCCCACACATTTGCCCCGCCATGAATCCACACCATCACCGGCCGGCCGGCATTATCCGGTCCTGCGCCTGCAGGCGCGTAGATATCGAGCTTCAGACAGTCTTCTGAGCCCCGAAGTTCGCCCGGCGTGACACCGGCCGTCGCTTCCAGTGCGCTCGTCACCTGCGGGCAGCGCTCCGGCGTGTGCAGGGCCTCAAACCGGCCTTCAAAGGCGAGGGCCGGTCGCGGCGCGCGCCAGCGTAGATCGCCTTCGGGGGCCGCCGCAAACGGCACACCACGCCAGGCCCATGCGCCGAGCGAATGTTCAAATCCGATCAGCTCGCCCTGGGCAATCGTGCGCAGGGTCGGCGCGTGCGGCTCTGGCGGTACGGGCTCACGCGATCCGCACGCCGAAACAAGCAGCGCTGCTGCCAGAATGAAGCCCATACGCGCCATGAAACCGCCCTCCCGCTTTATCTCCTGTCAGCGAGACTAGCGGCTATCGGCACTCCGGCAAGGGGTGTGTTGGCGGCCTAATCGAATTTGGGAATGTTCAGCAGCTTGATCCAGCCGGTTTTCTTGTCCCGCACGACAATGATGCGCGCCGGATCGAGTCCGCCTGTGTCCCGGCCGAGACCCTTCAACAGATCGACGGCTGCCGTGCGGACCGCCGCATCATCCGTATCCGGAGAGACTTGCAGGCTACCCCGTCTCTTGCCGCCTTCCTGCACCACCACTTCAACGGTCTCGACAGCCGCTTTCAGCGCTTCGCTATCGGCTTCCGGCCAGTCGGCGTGGAAGACGCTACCCTGGTCGCCCGCCCTGCTCCACAGCTCCTCAGCCATGAAGGGCGCGAAGGGGGCTAGCACGCGGATGAAACCGGTGAGTGTGTCCTGCGTTGCAGGTTCATTCTCGACGGCGTTCAGATACTTCATCAGCTCGGCTATCGCAGTGTTGAGGCGCAGATTTTCCAGATCCTCCGTCACCGCCTCGATGAGCTTGCCGAGCGCCAGGCTGACGCCGGAACCATCCTGATCGGCGGGTGCAGCGAGCCCGCGGCTCACATAATTCCACACGCGGCGCAGGAATTTCAGCGAGGCGGCGGCCTTCTCGGTCTCCCAGACACGCCCGCCCTCAACCGGCCCCATGAACATGAGGCAGACACGGAAGGCGTCCGAGCCATAGCGCGCGATCACATCATCGGGCGTGACCACATTGCGCAAAGATTTCGACATCTTGGCGCCGATGCGCTCAACGCGGTCACCGGTCGGCACGTGGACAAACTCGCCTTCGCCGCGCTCTTCCACCTCGTCGACGGGCAGGACGACACCGCGCGCATTCTGGTAGGCGAAGGAGGTCAGCATGCCCTGATTGACGAGCTTGGCGAACGGTTCTGCCGTGGAGATGATCCCCAGATCATGCAGCGCCAGATACCAGAAGCGGGCATAGAGCAGGTGCAGCGTGGCGTGTTCGGCCCCGCCGACATAGAGATCGACCGCGCCCCAGGCTTTCTCCTTGGACGGATCAACCAGCGCGTCGGCATTCTTGGGGTCCATGAAGCGCAAGGGGTACCAGCACGATCCGGCCCATTGCGGCATGGTGTTCAGCTCGCGCTTGCCCTTCATGCCCGTCTTCGGATCGGTGACCTCCACCCAGCCCGGCGCACGCGCCAGCGCAGGCGCGTCATAGCTTGTCGGCTTATAGTCATCGACATGCGGCAGGGTCAGCGGCAGTTCGGAGACGGAAAGCGTCGTGCGCGTGCCGTCCTCCCAGTGGATGACCGGAATCGGCTCGCCCCAATAGCGCTGGCGGGAGAATATCCAGTCGCGCAGATTATAGGTGATAACGCGCTTTCCGAGGCCCCGCGCCTCGAGATAATCGGCCACCGACTCGCGCGCCTCGCGCCAGCGCTGGCCGGCCTTGTAGAGCGCGGGGTCCGTCTCGGCTGGCGGGGTCAGCATCACGCCGTCCTCGGTCCAGCAGGCCTTACCCGTCAGGACCGCGCCGCGCGACGCAGCATCCGTACCCGGATCAATCACGGGTACGATGGGCAGTCCATACTTGCCCGCAAAGGCGAAGTCGCGTTCGTCATGGGCCGGCACGCCCATCACCGCGCCGGTGCCATAGTCGGGCAGGACATAGTCCGCGACGAAGATCTGCATTTTCGCCCCGCTGACCGGATTGATGGCGTAGAGACCGGAAAACACGCCTGTTTTCTCCGCATCGACCGTGCGGTCGAGATCGGATTTGCGGGCAGCCGCTTCCGAATAGGCGTCGACCTCCGCGCGGTTTGCCGCCGGGATCAGGCTCTTGACCAGAGGATGTTCCGGCGCAAGCGCGAGGAAGGTGACACCCGCCAGCGTATCGGCCCGCGTGGTGAAGGTCGTCACCGTCTCGTCAGCACCGTCAATCGCAAAGCGGATTTCAAGCCCTTCAGACCGGCCGATCCAGTTGCGCTGGCTGTCCTTGATGCCTTCCGGCCAGTCCAGCCCTTCAAGGCCTGCCAGCAGACGTTCCGCATACGCAGTAATGCGCATCTTCACCTGCCGGATCGGCACACGGATCACGTCAAAGCCCTGCTCTGACTTGCCATCGAACACTTCCTCATTGGCAAGGATAGTGCCGAGTTCCGCACACCAGTTGACCAGCGCGTCGTCGAAATAGACGAGCCTGCGCGCGTCCTGATAGTCCTGAATGGTGAGCTTGCCCTTGGTCTTCACATCCTCAGGGATGGGCAGCTCGGAAATGGGCCGGGCGCGGTTCGCTTGCTCGTCGAACCAAGCCTCATACATCTGCGTAAAGATGAACTGTGTCCATTTGTAATAGTCCGGCTTCGAGGTCGCGATCTCGCGATCCCAGTCATAGCCGAGGCCCAGGAGCTCCATCTGCCGGCGGAAGGTCTTGATATTCTTGTTAGTGGAGACCTCGGGGTGCTCGCCGGTCTTAATCGCGTGCTGTTCGGCGGGCAGGCCGAAACTATCCCAGCCCATCGGGTGCAGCACGTTGAAACCGGCCATGCGCTTGTAGCGCGCCACAATATCGGTCGCGAGATAGCCCACTGGATGGCCGACATGCAGGCCTGATCCCGAAGGATAAGGAAACATGTCGAGCACATAGAAGGTTTTGTCGCCCGGCCTGGGGTCCGGCGTTGTATAGGTGCCTTCAGCGGCCCAACGGGCACGCCATTTTTCTTCAATCGCGGCGAAATCGTACGTGTCGGACACGGCGGCTGTCTTTCCCAAGCGTGGCAAGGAGTGTGAGAGGCCGCTTCTACAAGGCTCCGATGCTCATGGCAAAGCCCGTGCGCGCATGGCGCAGAACTTCAGGCC
>JBJHCI010000014.1:0-13970 GCA_050485925.1 Maricaulaceae bacterium | reverse complement strand
CCGCCGGGCTGCTTGCCTTTTCACTCTTCTTCTACGCCGTGATCTATACGGTCTGGCTGAAGCGCTCCACGCCGCAGAATATCGTCATTGGCGGTGCGGCAGGGGCGTTCCCGCCTATGATCGGCTGGGCTGCCGTGACCGGCGATATCTCGCTCAATTCGGTCATCCTTTTTGCCATCATCTTCCTGTGGACACCGCCCCATTCCTGGGCGCTGGCGCTTTACAAGTCCGGTGACTACGCCGCGGCCAATATCCCGATGATGCCGGTGGCGAAGGGCGCTGCCTCGACCCGCCGCCAGATCATGGCCTATGCGATTGGCTATGTGGCGATCAGCCTTGCCCCGCTCGCCACCGGGCTGGGCGGGCTGGTTTATGCCGGGGCGGCCGGGCTTGGCGGGCTTCTCTTTCTGGTGCTGTCCTGGCGGGTGATGAACTCGCGTGCGGGCGAGGCCGGGACCGACGAGGATGGGCTCTACGAGGTGCGTGCGGGCGACCGCGCCGCGCGCGATCTTTTCGCCTTTTCGATTGCCCATCTTGCCCTGCTCTTTGCCGCCTTGCTGGCCGAGCATGGGGCAGGGCTCCATATCGCGCTTCAGACCCTTGGGAGTTGATCAGTGATGGCTGACCAAAACCGCCCCGAAACCGTGAAGCTGACGCCGGAAGAGGAAAAGGCACGCAAGCGTCGCAATGTCGCGATTTTCTGGAGCCTGATCGCGTTTATAGTTCTGATCTTCATCACTACCGTGGTGCGTCTGTCTGGCAATGTAGCAGCAGGAGGCTGAAAAAGAGTCCCGATGCGCTTTCCCGTACTGACCGGCAATATCAAGGTTCTGGCCATCTGCCTCGGCATTGCCGTGGGCATGGTCGGCATGGCTTATGCGGCCGTACCGCTTTACGACCTGTTCTGCCGGGTGACCGGCTATGGCGGCACGACGCAGGTCGCCCAGTATGACCCGGACCAGATTCTCGACCGCACCATCAATGTGCGTTTTGACGCCAATAATGCGCGCGGCTTTCCCTGGCAGTTCGAGCCGCTGCAGCGTCAGATGAGGGTTCAGGTCGGTGAAACGGCTATCGCGTTCTACCGCGTCACCAACCCGACCAGCGAGCCGGTCACCGGCATCGCGACCTATAACGTAACGCCGTTCAAGATGGGTCCGTACTTTGCCAAGCTGGAATGCTTCTGCTTTACCGAACAGACACTTGGTCCGGGTGAGAGCATGGACATGCCCGTGCTGTTCTTCGTCGACCCGGTCATGGCAGACGAATCGCGTATGGATGACGTGCATACTGTAACACTGTCCTACACCTTCTTCTCGGCCAGTGATTCGCGTGCACGCAATCTGGCCCAGCGGCAGGACAGTGTGACGGGCCGCTAGGGGGCGGTAGGCTTTGGATGCGGCACGGGGGCTGAAAAGCCGCGTGCCATGTGATTGATCAAGGGGATGGGGGCAGCTATAGCTGCGCTTCAAATCGCCCGAATGAAGAGCAGGAGAGGCTGATGGCTGGCGGCGCTGTCAAACATGACTACCACCTCGTAGACCCGAGCCCGTGGCCGTTTGTCGGTTCGCTGGCGGCATTCGTGCTGGCGGTCGGCCTTGTCATCTTCATGGCCGGGCTCTCCACCAACGAGGAAAGCTGGGCTCATTTCCTGCTGCGTGAAGGCTCCCCGTGGGTTCTGACCCTTGGTGCGCTCGGCATCGGCTACACCATGATCGGCTGGTGGGGCGACATCATCCGCGAGTCCCACAAGGGTGATCACACCCCGGTTGTCGATATCGGCCTGCGCTACGGCATGATCCTGTTCATCGTGTCGGAGATCATGTTCTTTGCGGCCTGGTTCTGGATGTTCTTTGAGGCAGCCCTGTTCCATGATGTGCGCGCGGGTGCCAGCTGGTATGGCGATGCCATCGGTGTGGACTATGCGGGCTGGGAAACCTGGCCGCCGCCGGGTGTGGAAACCTTCGATCCTTTCCACCTGCCGCTGATCAACACGCTGATCCTGCTGCTCTCGGGCACCACGGTGACCTGGGCGCACCATGCGTTGCAGCACAATGACCGGCGCGGCGCGATGTGGGGGCTGATCTTCACCGTGGCGCTGGGCGCGCTGTTTACGCTCGTGCAGGCCTATGAGTACACCCACGCCCATTTCGAGTTTGGCGGCAATCTCTATGGTGCCACCTTCTTCATGGCGACGGGCTTCCACGGCGCGCACGTGATCATCGGCACGATCTTCCTGGCGGTTTGCCTTGGACGATTGCTGGCCGGTCACTTCACGCCACAGAAGCATTTCGGGCTCGAAGCGGCGGCCTGGTACTGGCACTTCGTGGACGTGGTCTGGCTGTTCCTGTTCGCCTTCGTCTACGTGATCTTCCGGTAACCGGCTCATGAACACGCCCCACCCCGTTATCGCAGGGCTCAGCGGACGCTGCCCGCGATGCGGGGAGGGACGCCTGTTTTCCGGTTTCCTGAAATACGCTGAGACTTGCGAGGCCTGCGGGCTGGATTATTCCAGCGAGGATGCCGGCGACGGGCCGGCTGTCTTCATCATCCTCATTGCCGGCTTCATTGTGGTGCCGCTGGCACTGGTGGTGGAACTGGCGGCCGCGCCGCCGCTCTGGCTGCACGCGCTTCTGTGGCTGCCGCTGGCGACTGCACTGTGTGTGGGGCTGCTGCGCCCCTTCCGGGGGGTGATGTTCACCCTGCAATGGCATCATGCCGCGCGTGAGGCGCGTCTGGACGAGCCGGATGACGGCCCGGGCGGCTAGCCATGCGCCAGGCCTTCTGGAAGGATGGTGATCATGCACTTCCGACCCATGCCGCTCCTGACCGTGCTGACCCTGGCCGCGCTCGCCCTTCTGCTCGCACTGGGTGTCTGGCAGTCCCAGCGCATGATCTGGAAGCAGGCCCTGCTGGAACAGTGGGAAGAGGCGCGCGCCAATCCGGCCCGCGATCTGGACGAGGCGCTGTGCGATGGCAGCCCGTTCGAAGGGCGCGCGGTCGGCTTCCTGCCCGAGGAGCGCGCCGGCAATGTGCGTGTCTATGGCCGAAGCGAGGATGATAACCGGCCGGGTTGGCGCATTTTCGTGCCCGTTTACGCACCGGCCTGTGTGGAGGGGGAATACATTCTCGCCGAAGCGGCTTTCCAGCCTTTGGTGGAGAATGCGGCGCCGATCCGCATGGTCGGGAACTGGCGCATTGAGCACCCCTTGCAGCCCGGTGCTTTCACCCCCCCCTCTGAGCCCGCAGAACGCTCATTCTACGCCTTCGATGCTTCCGGGATGGCCAAGGTCCTCGGGATAGGCGAAAGCGCCCTGAACGCAGTCTGGTGGCTTGCAGAGGATACCGGTGAACCACCTGCCTATATCGCCGACACGCCGCCGGAGCGCCATTTCGGCTATGCGCTGACCTGGTTCGCCATGGCGATTGCGCTGCTGGCGGTGTATCTGGTGTTTCACGCGACACGCGGACGGCTGTCGTTCACGGCGCGGAAAGAGTGAGTGTGGCAGTCTGCCCGCCCGATTTATCTGGAGGCATGGTCTTGGCGCTCTGGCGAGACGATTTCCACGACACCACCCTCGCCGGCGAAGGCATCCGTCTGCGCCATCCCGGCCCGGATGATTATGAGGCGTGGGCTAAGCTGCGGGGCGCGAGCCGCAACCATACGCAAGGGTGGGAACCGGCCTGGAGCGAGGACGAGCTGACGCGTACCGCCTATAAGCGCCGCCTGCGCCGCTATCAGCAGGATCTGGAAACCGGGCAGGGCTATCCCTTCTTCATCTTCCGCGCCTCCGACGGTGTGCTGGTAGGCGCGTGCAATCTCAACAATGTGCGCAGGGGCGTGCTGCAGGCCGCCGATATCGGCTACTGGGTGGGCCTGCCTTATGTGCGTAGAGGTCATGCCCGCGCGGCCGTACGCCGGGTAGTGACGTTTGCCTTCGGCCCGCTCGGCCTGAACCGGGTCGAGGCGGCGACACGGCCCGAAAACGAAGCCTCCCGCTCGCTGCTGATGAGCGTCGGGTTCAGCCCGGAGGGCTATGCGCGCAAATATCTCAAGATCAACGGCGAATGGCGCGACCATCTGAAATTCGCCATCGTGCGCGGCGATCTGCTGCGGTGATGGTCGAAAAATCCATGCTGGACGAGGCGGCGCGCGCGGCAGGCGCACTCGCCATCCGGTTTGACAGGGCGCGTGATGAAGCCTTCCTGGAGGGTGAGCTGGCCCGCTTTGCCCTGCCATCTCCCTCTCTGCAGCCTTTCAGCCATTATCTAGCCGCGTCTGACAGGAACCGGCTGGACGCGCTGAAGGATGGCGAAGTGGATCTGCGTGTGCGGCTCGCCGGCGCTGACGGCGAGGTGCGTTATGGCCGCCTGATGGGAAGGTGCGAGGGCGGGGTGCTGACAGGCCTGTTACTGCCTGCGGGTACCGGGCCGGGGGCGGCCCTTGCGACGCTGGACATGGAGGCCGCGCTCGCCTCCGGTCTTCAGTCGGGCGAAATCGTTGCCCATTACCAGCCTATCGTGTCGCTGGAGAGCGAACGGCTGGTCGGGTTCGAAGCGCTCGCCCGCTGGGAACGGCCTGATACCGGGCTTCTCGGCCCGCAGGAGTTTTTCACGACAGCGGATCGTCTGGGCCTGTCGGCGCGCATCGGCGAGACCGTACGCGCTAGTGCTGCTTCGGGTCTTTCCCGCCTGCACAGGCGCGAACCCCATACCCGCGCGCTTTATGTCTCGGCCAATGCCAGCGTGGGCGAGCTGCTAAGCGAGGGGTTTGTCGAGCGTCTGACCGGTGCGGTTGACAAGGCGGGGCTCGCCCGCTCTCGCTTCCGGCTGGAAATCACCGAAACCGAGATCATGCGTGAGCCGGAGCGCGCTGCAGGCATTCTCGATGCGCTCAAATGCGAGGGTATCGGCCTTCTGTTGGATGATTTCGGCACGGGCTATTCCTCGCTCGCCCGGTTGGACCGTTTCCCCTTCGATATCATCAAGATCGACCAGTATTTCGTGCGCGCCATGCTGACCGACCGCTCCGCGCGCTCGATCACGGCATCGGTGGTGAAGCTGGCGCGTAATCTCGGCATGGTGATCGTCGCGGAAGGCGTGGAGACCCAAGAGATGGCCGATCTCGCTGGTGAAATGGGCTGCGATTATGCGCAAGGCTTTCTCTATGCTGGCGCGCTGGATCCGCTTTCGGCTTACAGGGCGGGGTGCGAGGGGATCCAAGGGCGGTTCGGTGCGCCAGCTTTTTCCTGATGTTCCGGGGCCTCCGCCCCGTCGCTCCTCGCTCACGCTGCGGGCGGCCGTTCGGCCTAGTGCCCCCTGACGGGGGCGGGCTGGCTCCCCGGCGCGCAGCGCCGCAAGCGGGACCGCGCGCCCGCGCTCGTGCGCGGAACATCGCAACGCGGATGCATTGCGGAACTAACGGAGTGCGCTCACGCGTGGCCCGACGCGCCGGTGAGAAATTCGGGATTCACCCCGATCTTTTTCAGGGCCGCAGCCCATTTGACGTCATGATTCTCTCCGAAGACCAGCTCCTCATCGGCCTCCGCGATCAGCCAGGCATTGGCCGCCACCTCGTCTTCCAGCTGGCCTGCCTCCCAGCCGGCATAACCCAACGCGAGCGTGGAGCGCCGCGGCGGCGCGTCGGACGCCATTGCCTCAAGAACGTCCTTGGTGGCGGTCAGAGCAAGCCCTTCATCGATAATCAGCGTCGCCGGTTCGTGCAGGAAGTCGTCCGAATGCAGGACAAAGCCCCGGTCCCGGTCGACCGGTCCGCCGTCAAGCACGGCCCGGTCAGCCACTTCTATCTCGCTTTTCACACCCAGCTGCTCGAACAGGGCGGGCAAGCGTAACCCCATGGGTTTATTGACGATAATGCCCATCGCGTGGTCGTCGCCATGGGCGCACATATAGACGATGGAGCGGTCAAAACGGGGATCACCGATCAGCGGGCTTGCGATCAGTATCTTGCCCTTCAGATAAGGGCCATCGAAAAGTTTGGCACTGGCCATGATGTGCCGAGCATCGCGGAAAACGGGGCGGCTTGTCCAGAGAATCCGCAAAGCCCGCCGCGCGGGCTTGTCTGGTCCGGTGACGCATACTAGCTAGCCAGTGATCACACCCTCCAAAGGAGCTCCCTTACATGACCATCAAGCCCGGCGAACGACTGCCCGACGCAACTTTCATGACGATGACCAGTGAGGGCCCCGCGCCGGTCACCACTGCCGACCTTACCGCGGGCAAGACCGTGGCGCTGTTTGCCGTGCCGGGCGCGTTCACGCCCACCTGCTCGGCCAAGCACCTGCCGGGTTTCGTGCAGAAGGCGGGCGAACTGAAGGCCAAGGGCGTCGACACCATTGCCTGCACTTCGGTCAATGACGTGTTCGTCATGGATGCCTGGGGCAAGGATCAGGGTGCCGGCGCGGACGTGCTCATGCTGGCCGATGGCAATGGCGACTTCGCCGAAGCGGTGGGCCTTGTCATGGATGGCTCGAAATTCGGCATGGGCAAGCGCGCGCAGCGCTTCGCCATGATCATCCGCGACGGCGTGGTGGAGCATGTGTTCGTGGAAGAGCCCGGCGACTTCAAAGTGTCGAGCGCGGATTATCTGCTGGAAAAGCTCTGACCCTCTTCTGGCCGCTGGTGGGACGCTGATCAGTTTCCGCTCAGCCGCTCCAGCAATTCCAGCGCGCTGTCGGCGATCACAGTGCCGGGCGGGTAGATGGCCGCAGCGCCCATCTGACGAAGCGTGGGCACGTCTTCAGGCGGGATCACGCCGCCGACGACGATCAGCTTCTCGCCACCGCCGCCATCTTTGAGCGCGTCGCGCAGCGCAGGCACGAGCGTGAGATGGCCCGCCGCGAGCGAGGAGGCGGCCACGACATGGACATCGTTCTCGATTGCCTGGCGGGCGGCTTCGTCCGGTGTCTGGAAGAGCGGGCCGATATCGACGTCCCAGCCGAGATCGGCAAAGGCGGACGCGACGACCTTCTGGCCCCGATCATGGCCGTCCTGGCCCATCTTCGCGATCAATATGCGCGGGCGGCGCCCTTCGTTTTCTGCAAAGGCATCGGCGGCCGCGAGCGCGCGTTTCACCTTTTCATCATCGCCTGAGGCTTTCAAATATACCCCCTGAAGTGATCGGATGGTGGCCGTGTGGCGAGTGTAAGCCTTCTCCAGAGCGGAGGAAATTTCGCCCACTGTGGCGTGCGCGCGGGCGGCTTCTACGCTTAAGGCCAGCAAGTTCCCCGTCTTCGTTTTCGCGGCTTGGGTGAGGGCGTTCAGCGCGGCTTCCACCGTCGCTGG
The DNA here is from genome assembly GCA_050485925.1 of Maricaulaceae bacterium. Classification (GTDB taxonomy): domain Bacteria; phylum Pseudomonadota; class Alphaproteobacteria; order Caulobacterales; family Maricaulaceae; genus Glycocaulis. The sequence goes on along the minus strand of JBJHCI010000014.1, from coordinate 6,665 downwards.
ATCGCGCTCACGCTTCAGCCTTTCCAGCTTTTCAAGCTGCTGGCGGCGTACCGAAGCATTGTCCACGCGCAGCACCGGCACGTCTTCGGGCTCGTTCAGGCGGAACTTGTTCACGCCGACAATCGTCTGCTGGCCGGAATCGATGCGGGCCTGCGTCTTCGCAGCCGCTTCCTCGATGCGCAGTTTCGGCGTGCCGTCCTCGATGGCCTTGGCCATGCCTCCCAGCGCGTCGATTTCGGCAATGTGCTCCAGCGCGCGCGCGGCGAGATCATGGGTCAGCCGCTCAACAAACCATGACCCGCCCCACGGGTCGATGGCATCGGTTAGGTGCGCCTCGCTTTCCAGCACCAGCTGGGTATTGCGGGCGATGCGGGCGGAGAAGTCCGTCGGCAGGGCCAGCGCCTCGTCCAGCGAATTGGTGTGCAGCGACTGGGTGTGGCCATCCACCGCCGCCATCGCCTCGATGGTCGTGCGCGCCACATTGTTGAACACGTCCTGCGCGGTCAGCGACCAGCCGGAGGTCTGCGAATGAGTGCGCAGCGAGAGCGCCTTGTCGCCTTTCGGCGCAAAACGCTCCTTCACCAGCTTCGCCCAGATCAGGCGTGCGGCGCGCAGCTTGGCCACTTCCATGAAATAATTCATGGAAATGCCCCAGAAGAAGGAAAGGCGCGGCGCAAAGGCGTCCACGTCGAGCCCCGCCTTCACGCCTGCCGAGATGTATTCCAGGCCATCGGCGATGGTGTAGGCGAGCTCCAAATCCGCCGGGGCGCCGGCCTCCTGCATGTGATAGCCGGAGATGGAGATGGAGTTGAAGCGCGGCATCTCAGCCGAGGTAAAGGCGAAAATATCGGAGATGATCCGCATGGAGGGTGCTGGCGGGTAGATATAGGTGTTGCGCACCATGAACTCTTTCAGGATGTCGTTCTGGATCGTTCCTGAAAGCTGGTGCGCCTTCACGCCCTGTTCTTCGGCGGCCACGATGTAGAGCGCGAGTACGGGCAGCACCGCACCATTCATCGTCATCGATACGCTCATCTGATCGAGCGGAATGCCGTCAAAGAGCTGGCGCATGTCGAGAATGGAGTCGATGGCCACGCCCGCCATGCCGACATCACCGATCACGCGCGGATTATCGCTGTCATAGCCCCGGTGGGTGGCGAGATCGAAGGCGATGGAGAGGCCCTTCTGCCCGGCGGCCAGATTGCGCCGGTAGAAGGCGTTGGACTCCGTCGCCGTGGAGAAGCCGGCATACTGGCGGATCGTCCAGGGCCGCTGCACGAACATGGTGGGGTAGGGGCCGCGATGGAAGGGCGCGATCCCTGGCATGCCATCAATGAAATCAAGATCCTGTATATCAGGCGCGCCATAGGCGGGCGCAACCGGAATGCCTTCCGGGCTCAACCAGTCCTCGCCCTTTGCTGGCCGCTTGCCCGCTTTGGCTGTCGGCAGGATGAAGGGCAGGGCGGTGAAATCTGGCCGCGCGCGCGTCATGGCTTAACTCCCATGGCAGCCAGGGCAAGACGGCCATCCTCCAGCGCGTTCGAGCGCATATGGATGGCGCGGTCGATGGCGCTGGAATCGCTTACCGCGTCAAGCTTGCCCGCGAGCCAGACGGCGTTTGCGCCTGCGGCTTTCAGGGCTCTTGCGAGGTCGGCGGCACGTTCGGCATAGGCTGTATCCATGCCGCAGATTACTACCAGCGGACTGCCGGAAGCCTTGAAAGCGCTCACGCAATCTTCAAGGCTGTCATAAGGCTCTGGCGTCTGAACGGCCAGGCCCGCAATGCCCAGCCGGTTGGCGGCAAAGCCTGCGCGGGCGTTGAAGTCGGAGAGCTTGCCAAGTGTGGCGATGAAAACCGGGCCGGGTTTTGCGGTGTCTGTCGCATCGCGCAGGGCTTCGTAAGGGGCGGCGAGACGGACCGGCTCCAGTACGGGCACGGTAAAGCGCGGGGCGATCCCCAGCGCAGCGTCCTTGAGTGGCGGCGGATTGTAGCCCACCGTCGCCACGTCCAGCGCGCGCGGGTCCAGGTCCGGGTAAGCTGACACCCCGATAAGCGTTTCCTTGCCGAGCGCGATCGCCTCTTCCAGGGCGGCACGTTTGGGTGCGATCTCCGCTTCAAGCCAATTCGAAGTGAGCACGGCGCTTGCCCCGCCTTCCGCCTCGATGGCCTGGAAGACTTTCCAGCCCGCTTCTGCCAGACGATGGGTGAGCGTTTCGTGCAGAGCGCTGCCGCCCGCGGGATCGGCGGCCTTGCCCGCATGGCTCTCCTCGGCGAGCAATATGTGGAGATTGCGGGCAAGCCTGCGCGAGAAGGCGGTGGAGGGGCCGAGGCTTTGCGTGATAGGGCGTACAGTCAGGGCATCGACCCCGCCTGCGACACCGGCAAACCCGGCGCTCGCCGCGCGAATGAGGTTGGTCCACGGATCGCGCGCGGACAGCATGCGTGCGCCGGTGGTGGCGTGGAGGTACACGCCGCACGCCTCGGCTGAGCAACCGAACGCGGCGAGCATCTGCGCCCAGGCGAGGCGAATGGCGCGCAGCTTGGCAATCGTCAGGTGGAAATCGGTATCGGCGGCGAGCGAGACTTCGATTGTCCCGGCTGCCTCGTCGGGGCTGAACCCGGCCTCGATGAGGGCCGTCATCGCTTCGGCCCCGGCGGCCAGTGCAAAGCCGAGCTCCTGCGCCTCGCTGCCTGCGGCCTCATAGACCTGCGCGGCATCAACGCGGATGGCGCGGAGCTTGGGCGAAACGGCGTGGGCGCGTTTGGCGAGCGCCACGCGGTCTTCGCCGCGTTCGCTGGCAAGCAGCGCGGACAGGCCAAGCCCGCCCCCTGAGATGCCGTCCACATCCTCCAGAATATCGAGCAGCAGGCCCGCCGCCTCGACATCATGGCTGCCGGCGTCAAGATGAACCGGGGCGAGATCCAACATCACCCCGTCCAGCACCGCTTCCAGCTCTGCGCGATTGCGCGCTGCGATGCCGGCCCTGCCGGTCGGATCGAGGGTGAGGGTGAGCGCGCTGACCCCGCCCGCCAGATCATCCAGGATCGCGGCATTGGCCGCATTAGGATCGGCGCTGTCCGTGCTCTGGCGCATCTCCCACGGCACAAAGGGATCGCGCGCCGGGGTGGCGCCCCGGATGAAGGGCGCTTCGCCCGGCCATGTGGCCGGCAGGTCCGCGATATCGGCGCGGGTGAAGAGCGGGCCGCGGGCGATCCCGTCACGCGTCCTGCGCACCAGCCGTTCCAGCGGCGCGCCGTTCAGCGCTTTCCGCGCGAGGGCTTCCCAGTCTTCGGGCGAGGGCGGAGGAAATCCCCCGGATAAGTCGAGGATGGATTGCGTCATGGACGCACTGACTATACCGCCGCGCGCCAACAGGGAAGGCTTGCGCGCCAGTTCCGGCCCGCAGGAAAATAGGGGGATAGAGGCCATGCCAATCCGCCCCCGCGATTTCTATGGGAGAATGCTGGTTGTCTCCCCGCTTACTGCAAGGATCGCCTCCCATGTCCGGCCAGCCTGATATCTCCACCCGCCTTTCACTGCCGTGGCTGATGGCGGCCCAGGCCCAGAAGCATGTCACCCATAATGAAGCCCTGCGTCTTCTGGACGGGTTGGTTCAGGCCGCTGTGGAAAGTCGTAGCGAAACACACGAACCGGCCAGCCCGCTCGAAGGACAGGGCTGGGTGCTGCCGGAGGAGGCTGAAGGCCCTCTCTGGGACGGATTTGAACCGGGCGAGCTTGTCATCTGGCAGGACGGGGCGTGGACGCGGCATACGGCTGGTCCGGGTTGGCGGGTCTGGGTGATGGATGAAGGCGGGCTGGCCGTGTTTGACGGGGAGGCCTGGATCATGGCGGCGTCGGCAAGCACGGCCTCCGGCTTGTTCGAGCAGCTGGGCGTCGGCACGGCACCGGACGAGACCAATCAGTTCGCAGCCAAGCTGAACACGGCCTTGTGGACAGCGCGGACCGATGGCGAGGGTGGCACGGGCGATCTGCGCTACACGCTGAACAAGGAAGGCCCGCATAACGTGCTTTCGCTCATCTTCCAGTCCGGCTGGCAGGGCAAGGCGGAGATGGGTCTGGTGGGCGATGACAGCTTCGCGTTGAAAGTCAGCGATGACGGCTCAAGCTGGGTGGAGGCCTTGCGGGTGGATAGCGGGACCGGCGAAGCGGCCTTCCCGGCGGGTATCCAGGTGAGCGGCTTGCCGATGTTGAGGCCTGAAACCCTGGCGCTACTGGACAGTTTCACGGTGCCGGTGGCGTCCCTCGCCTGCGCGCTGGCCTATGACGGTCTGATCAGTGCGCTGATCGCCGGCGGAGTGTGGGACAAGCTGAACGGGCTGTGGGTGATGTGGGCGCATGACGAGCAGGCGGCGCGGGTAAACCTGAAACAGCCATCCATGGCCGCCACCAATATCAACGCCATGGCGTTCACCCCGTTCAGGGGCTTCACCGGTGACGGGGCGTCCAGCTATCTCGATACCGGCTTCAATCCTGACGCAGACGGGGCCGGCATCTACACCCAGAACAGCGCACATCTGTCCAGCTGGGTCGTTGAGGATCCTGCCCCGGCTACCGGATCAGGAGCGGTTGGACAGCTGGGTGGTTCGTCTAGCACCACGGGGGCCTTTTTCCTCATCCCGAGGGGCGGAGGCGCAGGCGTGGCCCGGGTGCGCCTCAACTGGTCGTCTGCGGTTGGCAATTTCGCCGACCTTGCCGTGCCGCAGGGCAGCGCGCTGGGCTTACGGGTTATCTCGCGGGTGGCCGATGACACGGCAGACATCTATTCGAACGGTGTTTTCGTCAGCGAGATCGAGCGCGGCAGCGATGGCGTAGCGGGGCTGAATTTCGGCATTGGACGGGCGGTCAGCACCTACTCTCCGGCAACCCATGGCGCAGCCTCTCTGGGGGCTGGTCTGACCGCGCCTGAGCAGGCTGTGCTCTATCACGCACTCAATGCGCACCGGCATGCTCTCGGCGCAGGCTGAACCGGCGACGGCTACCCGCATAACTGAAAAGGCCGCCCCTTGCGGGGCGGCCCATCCAGCCGACTTACAGGTCGGGATTTTCCGGCCGGTCTGTCTTAGCCGCCGCTCGACGCAGCTTCAGCACCTTCGAGGGCCGATGAAACGCCGTCAAAGCGCTCGGCCAGATTGCCACCAATGGCAACAGCCGCGCCGATAATGACGATCGAGATCAGCGCCGCGATCAGACCGTACTCGATGGCGGTGGCGCCGGACTCGTCCTTGAGAAAACGCGAAACCAGATTTTTCATCCCACTACTCCTTTTGTGCTCGTGAGCCGCCCAGGAGACAAGTCCACCCGACCCGTCCTGAACATGGGAGCAGTAAACACCATGGAGCCTTTCAGCCCGGTAAAAATCCATGCCTAATTTTTGGTAAAATACTGAAATAATTCTTATAGTTAAGTCTTGGTAAACGCAGACGGCTCAGGGGCCTGCCACCGTGGTCCGGTGCATCAGGCGGGCATGGCCGTCATAGCCGCCGGTCGCCATGTGCTGGGTGCAACGATTGTCCCACATGAGCAGCATGTCCGGCTGCCATTTATGGCGGTAGACGAAGCGTTCGTCATGGGTGACGCCATAAAGCTCGACAAGCAGGAAGAACGCCTCCTCCTCGGAGAGCCCCTCCACCGTCTTCACATAGCCCGGATTGATGAAAAGCGCCTTGCGGCCCGTCTCCGGGTGCACGCGCACAATGGGGTGGCTCTTTGTATTGCGTGCGTCTTCGGACGCCTTGATGGTCATGGAGCGGTCTGCCCCGTCGCCCTTTCCGTAAACGCCGTCCGGCGCATAGGCGAGGGCTGCCGAGTGGACGGCCTTCAGTCCCTCGATCTTCGCCTTCATCTCGTCCGATAATGCCTCATAGGCCGCATAGCCATTGCAGAACAGCGTGTCGCCGCCGACCGGCGGGGTGATCTTGGAATGCAGGATGGTGCCCGCTGGCGGGGTGTCCTGAAAGCTCCAGTCGGAATGCCAGGCGGCGGCAAAGACCGACGCCTTCTCGTCTGCAGCGCGCTTTACCTCGATAATGTGGGGATGGCCGTCTATGGGCGCGATGAAGGGATCATCACCGAACGGGCCGAAATATTGGGTAAAGCGTTCCAGATCGGCATGGTTCATCGGCTGATCGGGAAAGGCGAGGACGAGATGCTCGAGCCAGGCCTTGCGGAGGGTGGCCACCTCTTCCTCGGTCAGCGGCTTTGAAAGATCGACCCCCGTCACGAAAGCGCCAAGGCTGGCCCCGGTGGGGGTGATCTTGATGTGTGCAGTGGCCATGGCGCTGACGTCTCCTCCCATTTTTGCCAAGGCTGCAGGCGGGCGGCAGAGAGGTCAAGCAGGCGCTTTGTCAGCCCACATGCTGCATATGGTGGAGCCATTGCAGATGATGCTCGTAATGGCGCAGAAGATCGCGGATGAGCTGGTTCTTCGAGTAGCCATATACGCAGTAGTGTTGTCCGCCTGCGCGCAGGAACACTTCGGCGCGGGCGTAGGAATTATCGTCCGTTTCGGTGCGTTCGATCTCGGCATCAGAGCTTGCCTCGAAGGTCTTCAGTGCGACGCCGTAGATAAAGTCCGGCTCGTCGCCATGGCCGACCCGCAGCCAGAGCCGGTTGCCCTCGCGTTCCACTTTCGCGGTGTGGGCG
>JBJHCI010000013.1:0-14037 GCA_050485925.1 Maricaulaceae bacterium | reverse complement strand
TCGTTGGAGCCCTGAAGCGTTTGCTGAGCGTCTTGCGCGTATTGACGCCAATGATGACGGCGTCATCACCCGCGAAGAATTCCTTGCCCATCACAATGCCCAGTTCGACCGTATGGACGTCAATAGTGATGGTGTCATCAATGCGGCCGACCGTGAGTTGATGCGTGAACGCATGGCGGAACGCCGTGCCGAGCGCAGCGGTGAGCGCCGTCAGTGGGGTCCGCGCGGTGGAGAACGCCGTGAGTGGGCCGACCGGGACGTCACCCGGGCTGATTTTGACGCACGCGGCAACGCGATGTTTGACCGCTGGGCCGGCGAAGGCAATGATTCAGTAAGTGTCGAGGCCCTGCAGGAGCGCATGGCCGAGATGCGGGCCCAGCGCGGGCAAAGGGGCGAGCGCGGTGAACGTCGTCAGCGCCGCAGCCGCGACTAGGGCTCAGCCCGCCAGCGCGTTTTTCAGGGAGGCCCCCATCCGGCCGGTTCTGCGCGTCATTACCGGGTCCGGACGGACCAGCCCCCTTGACAGCGACGCGGCGCTGGCAAAGGCACTCGCGCGCGGTGATGCCGGCGTCATGCAGGCTTTCATCGCGCGTACCCTGCCGCGCATCACTGGGACCGCCTTTCGCCTTCTGGGTGATGGGGCCGAGGCTGAAGATGTGGCGCAGGAGACGTATTTGCGGGTCTGGCGCAAGGCCGATAGCTGGACGCCTGGCACCGCAAAGTTTGAAAGCTGGGTTCTGCGCATCGCGGTCAATCTTTGCTATGACCGGCTGCGCAAGCGCCGTGAGGCGGCCCTGCCGAAAGACTACGACCAACCCGATGGCGCAGCTGATGCTGAAGCGGTGATGGTTGGCACTGATAGCGCGTTCGCAGTGCGCGGCGCGATCGCAGCCCTGCCGGAGCGCCAGAAACTGGCCCTTGAACTCTGTCACTTCCAGGAAATGTCCAATATCGAGGCAGCCGAAGTGATGGAGGTGAGCGTGGAAGCGATGGAATCGCTTCTCTCGCGCGCAAGGCGCACTTTGAGGCAGGCCCTTATGGGAGAGGCACAGGAATTGATCGGCTCGCTGAGCCAGAGCCGGGGAGACCCAACATGATGGACGCACAGCGCTTTGAAGCAATTCTGACCGCCTACGGGGCCGACCCGTCACGCTGGCCGCAGGATGAGCGCGCAGAGGCGCTTGCCTTTGAACGCGCCGAACCGGAAGCGGCCAAGATCCTCCGCGAGGCGGCAGGCAGGCTGGACGCGCTTCTGGATACGGTGCGTGCGCCCGAACCGTCCGAATCGTTGGCGGCACGTATTCTCGAAGCGGGTTTAGCCGAAACACGCTTCGCTCCGCGCTGGCTGCAGCTGGCGGCGGCACTCGCTCTGTCGGCAGGACTCGGCCTCGGCTGGGGTGGCGGGAGCCTGGAGCGCGGCGGCAATCTCGATAGCGTGGCCTATGCGGCGGCTTATTCAGGTTTTGCCGATGACGGGTATGACTATATCGCTGACTGGGTGCAGGAGGAGACGCGCTGATGGGCCTGTTTGCGGGCCGCAGGGTCTGGATCGCATTGCTGATTGCCTCGCTGCTGGCCAATGGCGTGCTGGCCGGGGTGCTGATGCAGCGCAAGGTGAATGAGGCGCGCGTGGAGCTACCGGCCGAACGCGTGCTTATGCGCGGCCCGTTCAATCCCCGCGCTTTCATTGCAGCATTGCCCGAAGATCGGCAGGAAGCCGCGCGGCACGAGCTACGCGAAGGCCTGCGCAATGTGCGTCCGCTGCTGCGTCAGTCGTTCGAGGCGCGCCGCCGGGCCAATCAGGCGATGGCGGCAGCCGAGTTCGATCCTGATGCCGTGTTGATCGCCATGGCGGAGTTCCGCACCTTGCGCGCGGAAATCGACGAATCTGGCGAGCAGGTTATCCTGGCCATTGTGGCCGATCTCGACCCTGAAGCCCGCGCAGCCGCGCTGGAAGCGGCCTATAGCGTGCGCGGGCGGGAGGGGCGCGGTATGGGCCGGCATATGCGTCGGGGGATGGAAAGGCCCGAGCGTGAGTCTGATTAAGGCGCTGCGGCGGGGCTCCCGCTACCAGTCCAGCCTTTGAAGGAAGGCGCGCACATCGGACGCGGTGTCCTCGGGGATTTCCTCCATCGCCACATGGCCTGCCCCCTGATACACGACAAGGTGCGCATCCGGCATCACCTCCGCAAAGCGTTCGCCGTGCTCTGCCGGGATCATGCGATCTTCGGTGCCCCAGAGAATCAGGGCAGGGGTGTTGATGGTGGCCAGCACAGGTTCGGGATCGGGCAGGGTGAACTGGTTCAGCCGCGCGATCAGCGCTTCGCCAATACCGGGCTGGCGCATCATCTGAGCAATTTCCGCCACCCGTGCATCGGTCAGGCGTGACGGGTCGCCATAGAGCGCTTCGGTAGCCATGCGCACGCCTGCATCAGGCGTCAGGCGCAGATACATCTGGACGGGCAAGGGTACGTCGACCGGCTCATCGCCAACATTGTTGATCGAATACCCGCCAGGGCTGATCAGCACCAGGCCCGCCACGCGCTCTGGATGGCCTGCCGCATAACGCCAGGCGACAAGCCCGCCCAGCGAATTGCCGCCAATGACAAACCGGTCCAGCTCCAGCGCGTCGAGCAGTCCGGCCACTTGCGCCGTGGTGTCTTCATTGGAATAGGCGCCGTCAGGGTGCGGGCCGGTCACGCCGTGGCCCGGCAGGTCAAAGCGGATCACGCGATAGCTGTCAGACAGAGCCTCGGCCCAGCCCTCAAAGCCTTCCAGAGAATGGGAAAACCCGTGCAACAGCACGAGGGCAGGCCCGTTGGCCGGGCCGCTTTCGCGCACCCGCCAATTCAACCCTGCGGCCTCCACCCGGTACTCGCCCGATGCCGGTTCGGGCGGCGGTGCGGGCTCTGGCGTGCGGGTCAGCCAAGCGAAAGCGGCAATGGCCGCCACCGCCAGCAGGATGAGAATGCCAAGAAGTGTCAGCAGAAATCCGCGCATCGACCTTCTCCCCAGTGATCGTGTCAGTCCAGCCGCGCCAGTAGGCCGTCAATGGCGGCGCGTGCAGGCGGTTCGGTCAGAAGCGGCGCATGGCCAACGCGCGGTATCTCCACCCCTGTACAGTCCGGATGGCGGGCCTTCATCTTGGCAAAGCCCTCCGCCGACAACAGATCGCTGATCGCGCCACGCACAACCACGATAGGTATCGGCGCCAGCGCATCATAGAGCGGCCACATGTCTGGCGGCAGGGCGCGGTCAGGCTGGCGGAAGGGCTCGGCAATCGCCGGATCGTAATCCAGCTCCACCCGCCCGCTTTCCAGCTCGCGGCAGGTGCGCCGCGCAAAGGCCAGCCAGAATGCCTCGCCTGTTTCGTCGGGGAAAGCCTCTCCATTGACCGCGCGGATGGCCTCTGCCGCCTCGTGCCAGTTCTCGAATGCGCTGGTGGTGCGGCCCACATAACCGGCAATACGGTCGAGTCCCGCCGGGTCCAGCTCGGGGCCGATATCGTTGATCAGCGCGCCAGCCAGCAATTCGGGGCGTTTTGCCGCAAGGATCATGGTCATAATTCCGCCCATCGACGTGCCAAGGGCAATCACCTTGCTGAGGCCTTCGCCTTTGAGCAGGCCCAGCACGTCATTGACATAGACTTCAGGGTTGTAGCTCTCCGGCGGTGTTCCCCGGTCTGACAGACCGCGCCCGCGTACATCCACCGCGATTACGGTGCGTCCCATGTCGGCAAGGCGAGGGGAGACATCCTCAAAATCGCGGCTATTGCGCGTCAGCCCGTGCAGACACAGGACCGGAAGCTTGCCAGTCTGACCCGCGTCGTAGCGCCGGTAAGCTGTACGGATGCCGTCAGGGGCGGTGTAGAAGTGCTGGGTGAAAGCATTCATGCGTTACGGGCCTTCTTGCTAAGCGCGCGCTCCTGCAGGTGGAGAATGCCTGCCGCGATGAAGCCGGGCATGCGCTCGTGCACGCTGGCGATGTCGGATGATTTGCATAAGCCTTCGGACAGCACGTCTATCCGCCCGGTCTGGGCGAACGTCAGCACCAGCGCGCCGGACAGGAAGTGATAGCTCCAGAACAGGTCCTCCTCGGAGCAATCGGGGATCTTGCGCTTCAGCGCTTCCAGAAAGCGGATCACGATCGGGTCGAAATACTTGTTCATCACCGCCGCACCCCATTCGGGCGTGTTGGTGATCTGGCCGATCAGGGCGAAATAACTCTTCCAGCCGGGCCCGCCATTGGCCGTGCGGTCGAGCAGCGGGTGGGTGAAGGCGTTGATGATCTCCTCAACGCTCGGCCCGTCAGGCCCGGCATCGGCCTCCAACTCTTCCAGCTCGCGAAGACGGATATTGTTCAACTCGGTGGCGCGGCGCAGAAGTACCGCATCGAACAGTTCGCGCTTGCCGCCGAAATAGTAGGTGACCAGGGCCGGATCAGCCCCCGCCTTCTGGGCGATCTGGCGTACGGTGACCGCATGAAAACCGGTCTCCGCAAACAGGGTTTCCGCCGCGTCCAGAAGCGATTCGCGCGTCTTTTCTCCCCGCCGGTTCTGCGGGCGTGTCTTGGTTCGTGTGTTCATGGTGCCAGTCTTAGCCCGTTTGCCGGGCGCGTCGACGGCTATCTGTGGCGGCATGGCCTCACTCCCCGATCTGTTTCGTTGCATTCAGTGTGATACCGATTGACATTTCATTCAACGTTGAAAGTAATTGTGAGCGAGACGCTCCGCACAAGGACGGGGCGCCGGCTGATCTGATTGGGAGGAAAGCCATGAAAACGAAACTGCGCACATTTGGTGTGGCCGCTGCGCTTGCCAGCGTGTCGCCGCTTGCGTTCATGACCCCGGCTGCGTTCGCACAGGAAGCCCAGGCGGGACAGCCGGCAGACCTGATCACGGTCACCGCGCGCCGCCGCGAGGAATCGCTGCAGGATGTGCCGGTCTCCGTGACCGCCTATACCGGCGCTCAGCTCGAGCAGGTCGGCGCCCAGGACATCACCTTCATTGCCCAGACCACGCCGAACGTGACGCTGGAAGTCTCGCGCGGCACCAACACCACGCTGACGGCCTTCATCCGCGGTATCGGTCAGCAGGACCCGGTTGCGGGTTTTGAGGCCGGTGTGGGTCTTTATGTCGACGACGTCTATCTCAACCGCCCACAATCGGCTGTGCTGGACATCTTCGATGTCGAGCGCATTGAGGTGCTGCGCGGCCCGCAGGGCACGCTCTACGGTCGCAACACGGTAGGCGGCGCCGTCAAATACGTCACCCGCCGCCTTTCCGACCAGCCGAGCTTTTCCGCGCGCGTGAATGTCGGTTCCTATAACCAGTTCGACACGATCCTGACCGGGTCGGCCCCGCTGTCTGACACCTTCCGCGTAGGCGGCGCTCTGGCGCGTTACACCCGTGATGGTTTCGGCAGCAATCTCTTCAGCGGGCTTGATAACTACAATAAGGATGTATGGGCAGGGCGCGTCTCAGCAGAGTTCGAGCCGAACGATTCAGTCTTCCTGCGCCTTTCCTATGACCGTGTGGAGGACCGCTCCAACCCGCGTGGCGGTCACCGTCTGATCCCTGGCGGCATTTCGGGGGCGCCGGTGCTGGACAATGTCTATGACACCCGCGCAGGCCTTGATGTGGTGCGTCAGAAGGTCGAAGGCGAAGGGGTGTCATTGTCGGGTGATTTCCGCCTGAACGACGCCTGGACCTTCCGCTCCATCACCGCCTATCGCGAGGACAGCTCGACCACGCCGATCGATTTCGACTCGCTGCCCGCAGCCGATCTCGACGTGCCGGCGATCTACGAGAACGAGCAGTTCAGCCAAGAATTCCAGCTGCTCTATTCGGGTGACCGGATGGACGGGATTATCGGATTCTACTATCTCGACGCCACGGCCTCGACCGTGTTCGACGTGCTGCTCGGCACGACCGGCACGCTGATCGGCCTGCCGGGCCTCAATGCTCAAACCTTCGGCAATGTGGAGACCGAGACCTGGTCGGCATTTGCCGACTTCACCTATGACCTTACACCAGAATGGTCACTCTCGGTTGGCGGTCGTTATACCCGCGACGAGCGGTCGTCGCGCGTCCTGCGCCGGACCTATATTGGCGGCTTCTCGGAGTTCTTCGGCGGCAATCCAATCCTGATCGCCACCACTTCGGACTTTGAAGGCTCCGAAAGCTGGACCAATTTCAGCCCGCGCGTCTCCATCGCCTACCAGCCGACGCCCGAGCACAATTTCTATGCCAGCTTCTCGCAAGGCTTCAAAGGTGGCAGCTTCGATCCGCGCGGCCAGACCTCGGTGGCCATCGCGCAGGGCATTGATGTGTTCGAGTTCATGCGCTTCAACCCGGAGACCGTGGACGCCTACGAGATCGGGTGGAAGTTCACCGGGCCGCGCTACCGTCATGCGCTCGCCTTCTTCTACAATGACTATACGGACGTGCAGGTGCCTGGCTCCATCGGTCAGGATACGACCGGGGACGGCGTGCCGGATACCTTCACCGGCATCACCACCAACGCCGGTGCCGCCACGATCTGGGGCATCGAGTATGAAGGCAATCTGGCCATCGCCGAGGACACCGTCGTTCAGGGTGACACCTGGAACTTCAACTGGGCGGTAGGCTATCTCAACGGCCAGTATGACCAGTTCATCAACGCGTTCGGCGTGGACATTTCCGACCAGGCCGTGATCCAGAACTCGCCCGAATGGATGGCGTCGGGCACGCTGGCCTATAACGTGCCGCTGGCGGGGGGTGATCTGTCGGTCATCAACACGCTGGCCTATCGCGGCTCCTACAGCCAGTTCGAGATTCCCAACGCGCTTCTCGACCAGGACGGCTACACGCTCTGGAACGCCTCGGTGGTCTGGAATTCCGGTGATGGCCGCTGGCAGGCTGGCCTGCATGGCCGTAACCTCACCGATGAGCGCTACAAGGTGTCAGGCTATAACTTCGTGAATCCCGACGGCACGTTCAATCTGGGTCTCGAAGGCACGCTGACCGCGTTCTACGGTGATCCGCGTACTGTAACGGCCACCTTCGCCTATCGCTTCTAGGCCAGGGGGATGATGCAAACGCCGCCAGAGCCATTACAGCTTTGGCGGCGTTTTTCTTTTGCGCCGTGCTGCACAAGCGGCAAGATGGCGGCCTATCCCCGCCGCTGCGGGGCAAGAAAAACAAGATGCCTTCTTAGGGGATGATCCATCCATGAGTGATACGCAGCCAGGCGCGCCGGGCGTAGCGGCAGCCACCACGGTGCCCAAGCCCGTTTCCAACACTTATCGCCTTTACGTGATGGTGATGCTGTTCCTGGTCTATGCGTTCAACTTCCTGGACCGGCAGATCATTTCGATCCTCGCCATCCCGATACGCGAAGAGCTGGGCTTGGATGACCGCCAGCTCGGGCTTCTGGGTGGCATCGCGTTCGCGCTGCTCTATTCCACTCTGGGCGTACCGATTGCCTGGCTCGCCGATCGGACCAACCGGGTGTGGATCATCACCGTTTCACTCACCGTGTGGAGCGGTTTCACCGCGCTATGCGGCATGGCGCAGAATTTCTGGCAGCTCTTCGCCGCGCGCGTGGGTGTAGGCGTCGGCGAGGCAGGCGGGGTGGCCCCTTCCTACTCTCTGATTGCGGACTATTTCCCGCCGGAAGCGCGGGCGCGAGCGCTCGCTTTTTACTCGCTCGGCATTCCGCTCGGCAGCGCGTTTGGCGTCATCGCGGGTGCGCAGATCGCCAGCGGCAATGTAGGCGAGGGGCTGGATTGGCGCTGGGCTTTCATCATCGTTGGGTTTGCCGGCGTGCTGCTGGCACCGATCTTCCGCCTGACTGTGCGTGAGCCCGCGCGCGGTCAGCTTGATTCGGTCAAGCTGGATCGCTCGGCGGTGACGCCGGACATGTCCGGACGGGGCGGGCCGCTGACATCTCTCGGCCTGGCATTTGCGCGGGCAGGTGACTGGAAAGGGCGTTCCCGGCGCAGCGAGTTCTGGTGGATATTCATCCTGCGCACGCCGCTTATCATCGCCGCGATCCTCTTCCTCGCACCGGCCCTTGCAACTGCGACCGATGGCACATTCGCGCTGGTGCTGGGCCTGCTGCTTGCGATTTTGCTGGTCAATATCGTCATGCTGGCTGCGGCCACACGGCGGCTGCACGATATCGGGAAGACGGGCCGATGGCTCCTCCTGGCGGTCGTGCCCGCGGCGGTGACGATCTGGGCACAGGCCTCCGCACAGGACATGTGGACCATCGCGGCTGTGCTCACCGTGATCGGCGAACTGGTGCTGGTCACCTGGTTCGTCCGTGACAGTGACGGCGACAACCGGTTCGGCCCAGCTCCTAAAAAGCCCGATGCAGAGCTGGGGCTCAGCAAGCGCTCCAAGCCCAATTTCGCCGATACGCTGGCTGTACTTGTAGGCAAGCCGGCCTTCTGGTTCCTCACCTTCGGCGCGGCCTGTTCGTCCATGATGGGTTACGGTGTGTTCTTCTGGGTGCCGAGCTTTTTTGCGCGTTCCTACGGGCTGGACCTTGTCACCACGGGCTGGCTCTTTGGCGGCCTTCTGATCATTGGCGGCAGCGCCGGCATCATTCTGGGCGGCTTCATATCCGACTGGGTGGGCAAGAAGTCCAAGGCCTATTACGCGTTGGTGCCGGCTGTGGCCTTCCTGTTCACCATGCCCTTCTATCTGGTCGGTGTGCTGGCTCCGAACGCCACCGTCGCCTTTTTCGTGTTCATCATACCCAACGCGCTGGCGCTGGCCTGGCTCGGACCGGTCCTGTCGGCCTTCCAGAATCTGGTGACGGCCTCCATGCGCACTGTGGCCTCGTCCATCTTCCTGCTGATTAACAACCTTCTGGGGATCGGCGTCGGGATTTACGTGCTGGGTGAACTTTCCACACTGCTGACCCCGGCACTGGGCGATGAGTCGCTTCGCTACTCGATCCTGATCGGCTCATGCCTCTATCTGGTCGCGGCCGGGCTGATGTACCTGGCATCGCGTACGCTGGCACGTGACTGGGAGGGATAGGCACCCCGCCTGGCGGGAGGCAAGGGGGCGTCGAACCGGGCAGAATGGCCTTGAGGACCGCCCGGTCACACCCATTTGGCACCTTTGGCGAGCCCTCCGGCACGGGCGTATTCCTGCGTGCCCTGGGTGTAGACCTGGTCAGTTTCGAGAACATCGCTGGCCTTGAAATCGGGCTGGCCTTTCAGCCGGGTATAGATCGGGTCGAAGTCCTGCCCCGCCGTGGCCTCCATCAGTTCCTCATAGGAATCGATGACGAAATAGGTCTGCTGGAAGTCATCATAGCGGTAATCGGTACGCATCACGCGTTCCAGGTCGAAATGGACGCGGTTGGGCGACCGCCCTTCCAGCGAAAACACCGATTCTGACTGGCTGGAGACGATGCCTGCGCCATAAATGCGCTGGCCCTCGGGCGTGTTGATGAGGCCGAATTCCACGGTGTACCAATAGAGCCGGGTCAGGTTCTCGATCATGCCGTGCTTCTCGGCCTTGGCACCTCCCTTGCCGTAGGCCTGCATGTAATCGGCAAAGACCGGCTGCGTCAGCAGCGGCACATGACCGAACACGTCGTGGAAGATGTCCGGCTCGGGCAGGTAATCCAGCTTGTCGGCATCGCGGATAAAGCGTCCGGCGACGAAGCGACGGTTCGCCAGGTGATCGAAGAATACATCGTTGGGAATGAGGCCGTGCACAGCCACCACGGTCCAACCGGTCAGCTTTTCCAGCTTCTCGTTCATGCGGCGGAAATCGGGAATGCCGCCCTCATTGAGGTTGAGAAGTTCCAGCCCCTTGAAGTGTTCGGGCGCGGCGCGCCCCTGCAGTACCGTCATCTGGCGCTTATAGAGCGTGTCCCATACCCCATGCTCTTCAGGCGTGTAGCGTTCCCAGCACTGGTCGATCGTGTGATCGGCGGCAGGCGTCTGTTCCAGGACGACGGGATCATGCACGGGCATCGCGACACTCCGAGATTCGGTGGTGTTGGAAGCGGACAATACAACACAGCCTCCCGCAGGAGCGAGAGGCCGTGCTGCATAATGCGATGATTTGCCTCGGCTTAGGTTCTGCTGGCACGGCTTAGCGTATGCAGAGCAGGTCGGCGATGGCGCCGTTGGACTGGGCTGTCCGGTTGTCGCCGAGAAAGTAGTGATTGGTGCGACCGTGGTCGGCGATCACGAAATGGGCGGCCTGACGGAAGCCCTCCGCGCGGCAGATCTGGTCTGCCACGACCTGATCGCAGCCCGACGAACCAAATGCAGTCATGCACCGGGCGATAGGCGCCCCCTGTACACGCGGATCGGCGTAGTAATTGCTTTGCGTGCCGCGTGTGGCGCCGAATACCTGACCGGGGCGCAGGTTGGAGCCCCAGCCGGGATTATGGCCCGGCCCGGTCTGCGGCGGATTGTGCTGCGAGGTGGGAGACACCGAGCTGATTTCCCGGTCCAGCCCCATGCGGCGTAGATCGGCCGCGTCATTGCGCAGTGTCTCGCACCGGCCGCCGAAATTGGCGTGCTCGCACACGATCCATTCCCCGCTCAGTACGCGCAGCGAGCGCGGGCGGTCATTGAACCGGATGGAGTTGAGATTGGTGATCCTGTCAGCGACCAGCCGCGCCTCGCCCTGGAAGCTGGGTTCTGAATAGAGCATCAGGGCTTCACGCCCGCCGCGGCGGAAATCGATGGGACGTGCGGAGCTGATCTCGTTGTTCCAGCCACCGGTCAGGTGCGCGGCATCCTCCCAGAAAATCTGGCAGCGTCCGCGATAGTTGATGTCAAAACAGATTTCCCAATAGCCGCGTTCAATACGGAAGGAGCTGGGCACATCGTTGAAATTCATCCGCCGGAAATCGGGCGCGTCGCCATCCACGCGGATGGAGCGGCCCTGAAAATTGGGATGCTCATAGAATACGATGACCGGCGTGCTTCCGCCCGGACGGCCGCGTTGGGCTTCGGCGATGGCGGGAATGAGGGTCAGGCCCGCCAGGGCGAGCGCTGACGCAAGAATTCCACTGAAAAAGTTCGGTTTCATGGGGCTACTCCCTCCCAATACATCAGGGGCGATGGTCAGCCACCGCCCCTGAACCCCTGATGAAAACAGTTCGGGTCTCCCGTTCAGGAAAGCCCGGAACGGGACTAGTAGCCCATTGCGGCACCATCTGTCCGCATTTCCGACGCCGCAGACAGAACCCCGGTAACAGGGTCACGCCGCACCGCCTGATAGCCGCCAAACCCGCCATCGGAGCGGGCCAGCACATGGCCGCGCCGTTCCAGCTCGGCGCGCACCTCTGCCGGCACGCCGCTTTCCAGATGCACCCGGCCGAGCCCCGCGGGCGTGCCCAGATCATCGGTCGGCTCGGTGGAGCCTTCATGGCGCCAGCGCGCGGCATCGCCCGCCTGCTGCAGGTTCAGGCCGAAATCGATCATGTTGACCAGTACCTGCACATGGCCCTGCGGTTGCATACCACCGCCCATCACGCCAAAACTGAGATACCCCTCGCCATTATAGGTGACCATGCCGGGAATGATGGTGTGGAAGGGTCGCTTGCCCGGCTCGTACACATTGGGGTGGCCGTCATCCATGGAGAAGGCCTCGCCCCGGTTCTGGAACATGAAGCCGAGGCCATCAGGCACCACACCGGCCCCCATGCCGCGATAGTTGGACTGGATGAGCGAGACCATCATGCCATTGCTGTCGGCCACGGTCAGATAGGTCGTGTCATTGTGCTCGATTTGCGGCGGATCGCCGGGCCCCACCTGTTCCATCGCGCGGTCCATTGCGATGAGGGCACGCCGCTGGGCTGCATACTCATCCGACAGCAGCCATTCCACAGGGGCGGGCTGGTAAGCGGGGTCGGCGTAGAAGCGGGCGCGGTCCTCGAAGGCCAGGCGTTTCGCCTCGATCATCACATGCAGCGCGTCCGCACTCATATAGCCCATGGAGGCAAGGTCGAAGCCTTCGAGGATGTTGAGCATCTGCAGGACGCTCATGCCCTGTCCCTGCGGCGGTATCTGCCACACATCGTAGCCGCGGTAATTGGTGGTGACCGGTTCCACCCATTCAGAGCGGTGCGCGGCAAAGTCCTCGTAGCGCAGCCAGCCGCCAATGCGGCGCATATAGGCGTCTATCGTGCGGGCAATCTCGCCTTCATAGAAGGCATCGCGCCCGCCCGTGGCCAGCATGCGGAAAGTGCGGGCGAGGTCCGGGTTGCGGAAAATCTCGCCTTCGGCCGGTGCGCGTCCATCAGCGTTCAGATAGGTCGCGCGGGCATTGTCGAACTCTTCGAACTGGCCGTCATCATAGCGCTGCTGCAGGATACGCATATTGCGTTCCCAGTAGAAGGCGATGGTCTGGCTGACCGGGAATCCCTCTTCGGCATAACGGATCGCCGGAGCGAGAATGTCTTCCATCGGCAGGCTGCCGAACCGCTCATGCATCGTGAACCAGCCATCAACGGTGCCGGGAACCGAAACGGGCAGGGCGCCGACCGGCGGAATGGTGCCTTCCGGTGTCAGGCGCGCGCGCACGGTCTCGATATCAAGCCCCATGGGTGAGCGGCCTGCACCATTCAGCCCGTAGACTTCGCGGGTCTCGGGGTCGTAGACGAGGACGAAGATGTCCCCGCCAATGCCATTGCCGACCGGCTCCATCAGGCCGATCACCGCGTTCATGGCGATGGCGGCATCCACTGCATTGCCACCGGCTTTCAGGATGTCGATGCCCACCATCGTGGCCAGTGGCTGGGCCGAGGCTGCGGCGCCATTGACCGCCTGGATGGGTGAACGTGTCGCGAAATGGTCGCCGGTGATGCGGTCACCGGGATGGAAGGTCTGGGCCTCGCTGGCAGGCCCGAAATGGGTAAAGGCCATGAGGGCTCCTGCGATGGCCGCAATCGGTTTCAATGACATGATGCTCCCCTTTGCCCGCCTGCATGCGCGGGTCTGCTCTGCGAGAGCGCATCATGCCTTCCGGCCGACGTGGCGCAAGGAAAAGCCGGGCGTGTTCACGCGGGCGTGAGAGCTGTCATTCCTCTTCCGGCGGTTGTTCTTGTTGGCGCTGGCGGCTGCCCAGCAGGCCACGAATAAGCTGTTCCGCGGGTGTCTGCTGACGTTCTTCCTCCTGCGCTTCGCCTTCCGCAGGCCGCTGACCGGGCAGGAGCCGGTCTATCAGGCCTCTCGCCTGACCCGATGCCAGCGCCCGCACCACAGCCTCGAAATCCACGCTGAACGAGGGATCGGCGAAGCTGCCGCGTATCCGTACCGGTACCGTGATGCCGGTAAGACTGTCATCGCCGCCCTGACCGGCCAGCGAAGCGACCGCGCGCGGATTGAGCCGATAGTCCATGGTCTGGTCCACCAGATTGAACTCGCCCGCGCCTGCGACCCGAAGAAGCGGGCTCAGCATGGCAAGATCCTCATTGCGCACCACGCCGTTGCGGATGTTTACAGTGCCGGAAAGCTCGGTGAAATCGGTTGCCTGGCCCTCACCAAAGCCGCTGGGAAGCGTACGGGTCTGGATTGACGTCTGCAGGGTACGGATCACCTGGGCGAGGTTTATGCCCTGAATCGCGCCATCGGTCATGGCAAACCGGCCCTGACCGGACAGGCTGTTCATGATCGCCCGGCTGCTTGCCCCATTGCTGGCAAGGTTCAGGTTGAAATGGCCGGTCCCGCTAAGGCCGGCGAAATCTGCCGCTGCCGCCAGGAAGGGCTGGGCTTGCAGGGCATCCAGCTGGGCGTTGATCGTGTAGCTGGGCGTGGCCGTGCGCGCATTGACAACCAGCTGACCGCTGCCGCGGCCGCCATAGAGGTCGAAGCGGGAGAGGTCGGCGACCAGACGGCCATTATCGAGCTGTATGACCAGACTGGCATTGCTGGCCACGATATCGCCAAAGCGCAGCTCGCCCGCACTGACGTTGAGACGCCCGTCGATCAGACGCAACGCGGAGAGGTCGTTCGGGTCAGCGCTGAGCGGGGCGGGGGCTGCACCGCCCTGCGGCGGGCTGCGGTCGGGAG
>JBJHCI010000012.1:0-14175 GCA_050485925.1 Maricaulaceae bacterium | reverse complement strand
GCCTATCGAAATCCGACAAAAGTGTATCGACATTATCGAAGTATATTTTTCCACAATTTAAAATATTATGACGTACTTTTTCTTTAATTTCACTATTTTTATATTTGAAATTAAACATCGACTCTATTGCACTAGCCGCATGGGTAGCAGCAGAAGCACTATCACGTGAAATCCTAGCTAAGTTAATGTACTCTAAGACGCTTATCACCCTTCTAGTAGCGATACAATCAACACGATTGTTTGCATAAGCATCCAAGGCACTTGAAAAGACGAGGTAGATATCTCTTATGTGCTTAACCTTATCTCGCCAATCCAAACGCGCTCCACCTCGCCACTCCCAGACGCCACCAAGCTGTAGGCGGTTAGTATCATCACTGTGCAACCGAAGTTCGGAACCGGCCCTAACCCACCCCGTTTCCCGATAAATTTCACTGCTCTGGCTTGCTCCAGCTGTCATCCAAATATAGCTCAGCGCCGATTCACAAAGATAAATCGCTGCTCTCGGAGCCATTCGAGGGTGAAACGAAAAATTGGTAACAAAAGCAATAAAGTCTGCCTTCCTCAAGCGCGCGACTTCGTTTACGAAATCGTCGGCATCCAGCCGAGAACTATCGTTAAAAACTGATATTTCATCCGGTGGAATAAAGAAAACAGGCCCTACATTGAAGGGCTTTTTTTCCGATTTCCCGTTCGATATAAAAACGGGGAGCCCGCGGACATCAATTCTTATTTCTTGCTCAAGTGAAGAGATGGCGTCTTTAAAAATCTTGTCTATCACCACATTGTCTGAAATATCCGAATTTTGAGCGTATTTTATAAATGAAACACCAAATGATTGAAATATATCCCCCCTTCGAAATCTAAGTGCCAGAGATTTATTTTTATCAATATGATAATTACAAATTTCTATAATCGCACCCCTTCCATCTTCTGAAAGAGGTATTATTCCGTTGTTTCTAGGGTGAGGTATATTAAATAACGTTAACTCTTTGCGTTTATTTTTGAAGTGCTCAGTTAAAACATACGCAATGTCTTCAAGTAGCACTTTCGAAAGCTCTGGAATATCAGACTTATTCGCCACCCTCTACTCCCGCCCCCTCCTATCACGCCAGCAGCTTGGCCGCCTCTTCCGCGCGGCCCAGCGCATCGAGCGCGGCCGCGCTGATATGGCGGGCATTAAGGCCGGCTTCCTCGTACTGGAGGAAGGGTTTGTCATGCTCCTGGAAGATATCCGGCAGGGTCAGCGTGCGGATCTTCAACCCGTTATCGAGCACGCCCTTCTCGGCGAGCAGATGCAGCACGAAAGCCCCAAACCCGCCGCGCGCACCTTCTTCCACCGTGATCAGCACTTCGTGTTCACGGGCAAGGCGCAGGATCAGCTCCTCATCGAGCGGCTTGGCAAAGCGCGCATCGGCGACGCTGGCAGAGAGGCCGCGCGCAGCAAGATCGTCAGCGGCTTTGAGCGCCTCTTCCAGACGCGTGCCGAGCGAAAGGATGGCAATGGAATTGCCCTCCCGGATCATGCGGCCCTTGCCGATCTCCAGCGCTTGCGGGTTGGCCGGAATGTCGATGCCCGTCCCCTCCCCGCGCGGATAGCGGAAGGCGCTGGGCCGGTCATCGATCAGTGTGGCGGTCTTCACCATGCGCACAAGCTCGGCCTCATCCGCCGCCGCCATGATCACCATGCCCGGCAGCATGCCGAGATAGCCGATATCGAAACTGCCCGCGTGGGTAGAGCCATCCGCCCCGACCAGCCCTGCCCTGTCGATCGCAAAGCGCACGGGCAGTTTCTGGATCGCCACATCATGGACCACGCTGTCATAGGCGCGCTGCAGGAAGGTGGAATAGATCGCGGCAAACGGCTTCATGCCCGCCGCCGCGAGCCCGCCCGCAAACGTCACCGCATGCTGTTCGGCAATGCCGACATCAAAGCAGCGGTCCGGGAAGCGCGCGGCAAACTTGTCGAGTCCCGTTCCGCCCGGCATGGCCGCCGTAATGGCAACAACTGACGGATCGGCCTCCGCCTCGGCGATCAGGGCCTTGGCGAAGACGGAAGTATAGCTCGGCGCGCCGGGCGCGGGCTTGCTCTGCTCGCCGGTGATAACGTTGAATTTTGACACGCCGTGATACTTGTCAGCAGCCGCCTCGGCAGGCGCATAGCCATGCCCCTTATGGGTGACGGCGTGGATGAGGACCGGCCCGTCCTGCCCGTCGCGCACATTCTTCAGAACCGCGACCAGCTGGCCGATATCATGCCCGTCAATCGGGCCGACATAACGAAAGCCCATCTCCTCGAACATGGTGCCGCCGACGGCCATGCCGCGCATATATTCCTCGGCCCGGCGGGCGGCCTCCTCCACGCCGATGACCTTGGCGAGGCCCTTGCCGATCTTGCGAAGCGAGCGATAGCCCTTCGAGGACACCAGACGCGCGAAATAATGGCTCATCGCGCCGACAGGCGGGGCGATGGACATGTCATTATCGTTCAGGATGACGATGAGCTTCTTGTCCAGCGCGCCGGCATTATTCATCGCTTCATAGGCCATGCCCGCCGACATGGATCCGTCCCCGATCACCGCAACCACATGGGCGTCCCCGCCCTTCAGATCATTGGCCACCGCAAAGCCGAGCGCGGCGGAAATGGAGGTGGAGGCATGGGCCGCGCCGAACGGGTCGTATTCACTCTCAGACCGCTTGGTGAAGCCGGATAGGCCTTTGCCCTGGCGCAAAGTGCGAATGCGGTCCCGGCGACCGGTGAGGATTTTGTGCGGGTAGCATTGATGGCCGACATCCCAGATCAGTATGTCCCTAGGCGTATCGAACACATGATGGAGCGCGACCGTCATCTCGACCACGCCGAGCCCCGCGCCCAGATGCCCGCCCGTTACCGATACGGCATCGATGGTCTCAGCCCGCAGCTCGTCGGCAACATGGCGCAGATCGGCAATGTCGAGGCCTTTCAGGTCCTTCGGTGAGGCGATGCGGTCCAGATGCGGGGTATCGGGCATGAAAGCTCCCAATTGGCGGTGAAGACGCGCAAGCTAGCGGTCAGGACCGCCGTTCCAAGACAAAATCAACGCATTGCTCAAGGATTTTCGCAGAACTGCCGAAAAGTTCGAGATATTCCTTGGCCTGAGCAGCGAGATGACGCGCTCTTTCGCGCGCGCCGTCAACGCCCAGAATCGTGACAAATGTGGTTTTTCCCTGACGGGCATCCTTGTTTACCGCCTTGCCGGCGATATTGGGCAGGCCCTCGGCATCCAGCAGATCATCTACGATCTGATAGATCAGGCCGAGATCATGGGCGAACCCTTCCAGAGACTGGCGCGCAGCCGCTCCGGCCTCGGCCAGGATCGCACCCGCCTCCACCGAGAAGCTGATCAACGCTCCGGTCTTCATCCGGTGCAGACGCGTCAGCACGCCGATATCATCGCCCTGGCGTTCCGGGGAGAGCATATCGATCATCTGCCCGCCCGCCATACCGCGCGCGCCGGAGGCCCTTGCCAGCCCCTCCACCAGCGCCAGGCGCACCTTAGGTGAGGGGTGGGTGTCCTCTCCGGCGATGATCTCGAAAGCGGCAGACTGCAGCGCATCGCCCGCCAGCACCGCCGTCGCCTCGTCATACGCAATGTGTACGGTCGGACGGCCGCGGCGTACATCGTCATCATCCATGCAAGGCAGATCATCATGGACAAGCGAGTAAGCGTGAATGCACTCAATCGCCGCGCCAGCCCGTAGCAGCCCACGCTCTTCCGCGCCCAGCATGCGGCCTGCGGCCAGCGTCAGGAAGGGGCGGATACGCTTGCCCGGCCCCAACGCGGCATAGCGCATCGCCGAAGCCAGGCGCGCCTCAGGCCCGTCGGGGCGCGCCAGCAGTGCGTCCAGCGCAACGGTCACGCGGTCGGCGGATTCTTCCAATTGGGCCTGAAAGCTGGCCATGACGGGCGGCGCGCTCCGGGAAACGAGGGGTCAGTGCGATGCCGGTCTAGCTTACGCCAGCGCCGTTGGCCACATCCGCATCTGCGGGCACTTCCAGAAGCACCACATTTCCAGAACTATCGTGAACGCCGAGTACCAGAACCTCCGAACGCACCGGCCCGATCTGGCGCGGCGGAAAGTTCACCACCGCCAGCACGCGCCGCCCTACCAGATCCTCCAGCCTGTAGAGATCGGTAATCTGCGCGGACGAGCGCTTCTCACCCACCGCTGCGCCGAAATCGATCCACAGCTTGTAGGCGGGCTTTCTGGCTTCGGGGAAGGGTTCGGCGCGCGTGATCGTGCCAAGGCGGATATCAGCGTTGAAAAAGTCTTCTGCGCTGATCTCAGGCGCGACCGGTTCTGCGGGCTTGCGCATCGCCTAGCCCAGATCGGCCGGTTCGGCCTTGGCGTTGCCGTCTGCGCCCAGCACGATCTTTTCCACCTTCAGCTGAGCGTCTTTTAGCCGCGCCTCGCAATGGGCCCGCAGCGCAGCGCCACGCTCATAAATGGCGATGGATTTTTCCAGCTCCACATCGCCCCGCTCCAGCTGCTGGACGATGTCCTCCAGCTCCTTCAGGGCCGCTTCAAAGCTCATCTTGGCGATATTAGCAGGGATCGAGTCGGTCATGGGCATACACTGGCAAGCGCCAGCGGCGGCGTCCAGCCGGAGATGCGCTTCAGCCCATCGGCAAGGCAAGCCCTTCCACCGCCACCGAGCGCAAGGTGCGGTCGGCACCGGTCTTCAGCCGGACATAGTCGGTCGGCGTCAGGCCGGTCAGGGCACGGAACTCGCGGATGGCGTGGGGCTGGTCGGCAAAGGGAATGGGAATGTCACCAGCCGTGTCGGGCTCCCACGGGGCAGGGTGGAGCTGGCGGATCATCCTGTCCACCCTCAAGGCCCGTTGATATCGCTTGGGCGGCACGCCGCTCAGCTCCTCGAAAACACGGCGGAACTGGCGCTCGGATAACCCCGCCACCCCAGCCGCCTTTCGCACCACCCCGCCGGACTCCTCTGCCAGAACATTGGCGACACCAGTCCAGTCGAACGGGGATGGCTCAGCGCCCACAAACAGGGCGTTAAGCGCGGAGATAATACGCGCCATCCAGCCGCTGAAGCGCTCTGCACCGCCGGGATCAATCGCGGCGGCAAGCCCCGGCGCCACGGCTTTCAGGTCCTCCACCCTGTTCAGCCAGTCCTTAGCTGGGCCCCGCGTGATGGCGCGAAAGCCGGCCGGTGTCAGACCGAAGGCGAAGCAGGTCACGTGGGTGGCGGCGAACCCGTACCCCCAGTCATGGCGCGGGCCCCAGAGCGCGATGCGCGGCAGCTTCTGCCAACCCTCCCCCTCGCTCCTCTCACGTATCCAGTAAGGATCGGCCAGCATGATCTGGATGGAGGTGCGTACATCCGGCAGCAGGCGCACCGCGCTGCCATCCACCGGCTCGTCACGATGGACGAAGCCCGACACGAACGGCGCAAGGCTGGCGGGCGGGGCATGAACCGCTAGCTGGCCTGAGGCCTGTGCCATGGCCGATTTCTTCAAGCGCAATTCCGCCACTGGGTTAGGCTGGCGGCCCATTGTTTCAGGAATTGCCGCCATGACCGTTCTGATCAGCCTATCTGATACACGCACACGCGCCATACTGCTATCCGCAGCCGTGGTCGCCGGCCTTGCCTTCACCGCCATGAGTGGCGGGCTGCTGCGCCCGCACCTTACGGCCGAGTGGATTGTTTCAACGCCCTATATGCGCTCAGCGCTGGTCTCCCTTGCCGATGCCGCTGTCCTTTTCGCACTGGTCTGGCTGGCCGCGTGGACGCAACCGGTCCGGATCGCCGCCGTGACGGGTCTGGCTACCTCTCCGGTGCGGTCGCTTGTTTGGGCAGGCGCAACTTTCCTACCAGCGGTCATTGCCTGCGCCGTGCTGGTGCCGGTGTCCGGCGCGTCCGGCCCGGCAGACTATGGCTGGTTGGTCGTTGGCGGGCCGGTGATCGAGGAGATTGTCTATCGCGGCCTCGCCGTCGGGGTGCTAGTGCGGCTGGCGGGCTGGCACTGGCTGCCTGCCGTGATCCTGCCCGGCATCGTGTTCGGGCTTGTTCATGCGGGCTCGGGGCGCGAACCCATGGAGATTGCAGGGATCGTTGCCATTACCGGCCTTGGCGGTCTGCTGTTTGGCTGGCTGTTCGTGCGCTGGGGCTTCAATCTGTGGCCGCCCATATTGCTGCATGTGGGCCTGAACGGGCTGTGGACGGCCTTCGCGCTGGGTGAAAACGCCATTGGCGATTTGTTCGCGAACGCGATGCGGCTGGGTGTGGTCGCACTGGCCGTAGGCCTGACGTTCGTGCTGGCCCCGAAGCGTGCGTCGGAGAGCTAGCCCTTGCGCTCGTATTTGCGCCAGGACCAGTAATCATCCCCGCCATCGCGCACGCACACATAGCCGTGGCGCTTAAGGACGGGGCGCATCATGCGGTTGAACCAGCCATGGGCGAACAGCGCCACATCGCCGTGCTGGGCGGCCTCAATGAGGATGGCGACAGCCTCTTCCGCACGTGTCTCCGCCTGGGCACGCGTTTCCTTGCCGCGCGCCATGCCCAGCCACCAGGTGCAGCGCGCGTACACGCCCCAGGTGCGCGCCTTGAACCGCCCGGGCATGGGCGGCGGCGGCAGAGGAGCCTCGACAAATACAGAATTCTGCGTGATCTCCCGATCCTCGGCACATGCTTCTGCCGTCTCGATGGCGCGCGGCAAGGTGGAGGCAAAGATCGAGTGGGCCTTGCGCGCCTGCTTACACAAAGCTTCCGGTGCCGCCTGGCCGGGCTTCAGACCCGCCAGATCATAATCGGCCCACCAGTGCTCATAGCCGCGCCAGTCCATGACGGCGCGCCGGTCGGCATCCGGCTCACCGTGACGGGCAATGATGATGGAACCGGGAAGGCGGCTGGTGTCTGGCTTGGTCATCACGTCTTGCAGGGGCCTGGCGGGCGGGGCTGACAGGCACCCCTCCCCTTCAGGCGGCCTGCAACACGCGGATAAAGGCCAAGACCGACCGTTCCAACGCCGGGCAGTCGTATCCGCCCTCCAGCACGCACACAAGCCGGGAATGGGCAGAAGACTTCGCCAGAGCGGCCAAAGCCGCACCGGCGCGGGCAAAATCATCGTCAGTCAGATTGAGGCCTGCCAGCGGATCATCCTTGTGCGCATCAAAGCCGGCCGAGACCAGAAGCAGGTCCGGCTGCTCCGATTCGACCCAAGCGATGATCTCTGACAGCGCAGGATGCCAGACGTCGCCTGTCGCGCCGGCCGGCATCATCCGGTTGATGATATTGCCATGCCGACCCGTCTCATGCTCCGCCCCAGTGCCCGGATAGATCCAGCCCTGATGGATCGAGCCGAAGAGAAGGCGCGGCTCACGCTCGGCCGCGGCCTGCGTCCCATTGCCGTGATGCACGTCGATATCAATGATGGCGACTTTCGGCAGCCCACGTGCGTCCAGCGCATGGAGCGCGCCAACAGCGATTTGGTTGAAGAGACAGAACCCCATTGCCCGGTCCGGCTCGGCATGGTGGCCGGGCGGGCGGCAAGCGACGAAGACCGCTTCCGCCTCGCCATCCAGCACCGCATCCACGCCCTTGATCACCGCCCCGCAGGCATATAGCGCCGCGTTCAGCGAACCAGGGCTCATCCAGGTATCGGCATCAAGCGAGACATGGCCCTCAGCGGGGCTCGCGGCGAACACCGCGTCGATATGGGCGGCGTCATGCACACGGAGGAGCGCATCCCGCCCTGCGGGCTCCTGCACCTCGCGGCGTTTAAGCCCTTCGAGGCTCGCAAGCGCACGCGTGACAGCCTCCAGCCGGGCCACCCGTTCAGGATGGCCCTCTGGTGTGATGTGTTCAAACCCGGTGGGCGAAGTGAAGGCGAGCGTTTTCATGGGGCAAGGCTATCTGGCCCCGCCCATGCCCGGCAAGCGGCGAACACCTACAGGTGCGCGCCGCTGCCGTTCGCTTTCACCTGCACCGCCAGCGGGGCCGCGTGCGCGCTCACCATGGAAGGCAGCATGTAGAAACCTGGCTCGAATTCCGCGTAATTGCAGGTGATCTCCTCGCCCGGCGCAATGTCCTTGATCGCATAGCCAAAGACCGAATCCTTGAAATCGGTATTGGGCTCTAGCGAATGGTTCATATGCCGGCCGTTGTCGGCGTCCAGCACCAGCTTTCCCGTCTCCAGCGGATGGGGATAGGTGTAGCGCTCGATGAAGCGCCGGATGCTTTCAGGCATCTGGTCAAGTTCGGCAAGGCTGATCAGCCGGTCAAAGTTCGGCTCGAAACGATAGATGAGCTGGCCCTTGCGGATCGGCTCAGCGGCAAAAACCCCAACGCCTTCAATGGCAGAGGGGCCGACATAGGTGTCGATCAATAACATGGTCAAGAACGCCAGAACGCGCCCGCGCGTCGACGCGGGCGGGTAAAGGGGCACAGAGAGACTCAGCTACTGTGCAGAGTGCGACGCTCCAGCGCCTATGATGCTCCAAATACGGAAAAATCAAGCGGCATTTTCGAGGCAGAGGCAAATTTACAGCGCGGTGCGGATTTTTCCCGCGATCTGTTCCAGTTCTGCCATATCCGCCATGCCCGCCTTGCCGTGCCCAGCGATCTCCACGCCCTCGCGGCGCGGGATGATGTGGAAATGGATGTGGAACACGGTCTGCCCGGCTGGCGCACCATTGAACTGGGCGATGAAAATGCCATCGGGCTCCAGCGCCTTGCGCACGGCCGCGGCGATTGTCTGCACCGCCGTGATGGCTTTGGAGGCGGCCTCTGGTGACAGCTCCAGCAGATTGCGCGCAGGCTCTTTCGGGATCACCAGCACATGGCCCGGTGCCTGCGGGAACACGTCCATGATGGCCAGAATGTCTGCGTCCTCGAACAGCTTCACCGCAGGTGCGTCGCCGCGAATGATCTTGGCGAAGATATTCTGATCGTCATAACGGCCTTCAAGACTCATGAGACGCTCCGGCTGGCAGGGGATGGAGTAGGATTTCAGGTGGGCAGCATGGCCCTAGCACGCCAACACCGCAACATGGCCCTGGCCACCGTAATCGAGAATGCGCCGGTCGCGCGTCATCACGGTGGCACCGAGTTCACGTGCAGTCGCGATGATGATGCAATCAGCAGGGTCGAAGGGCGGCGTTCCCGGTAGGTGCGACGAGCGGATCAGCATATCCGGCTCGACCGGGGCGAGCCGAACGCCGGGCTTGCTGATGATGGTATGGAACCACCGTTCGGGCGGCGACGTCAGCGCCAGACGCCCTTTGCTGACGAGCATGCCGACTTCCCAAGCCGAAAACGGACTGATCCAGATTGGCTCGCCGGAATCGTAAGCCGCTTGCAATGCGCTTTCGGCTTCCGCACTCAGCGCATCGACACCAGCGCTCCAGATAACAGCGCAGGTGTCGAGAAGAATGCCGCCCGTCACAACCTGCCCTCTTGCGCATTCCACGCCACATCAACCGGCTCGGTCAGATCCACGCCGGGCATGACCCGCACGCTACCCTTGAGGCAGCCGAGCAGCGGAAAACGCCCCTTGGGCCGCGCTTCCTGCGCCGCCGGAGCGGCAGGCGCTGGCGACATTGGCGGCTTCTTGCGCATGCGACGGAAGACAAGTTTCTCACCGCCCATATCGACTTCGTGCGCCTCAAAGCCCGCCCGGAGCCATGCTTGCGCATTTACATGTCCCCTCGGCGAATTTGCCCACCACGGCCGATGATTGCGTGCCGATGCGGGAAGTTTACTATTTAGTACCTTTTCGATATCTCGAAATGACATTTCAATGATATCATCGCTTTGGCGACTCAAAAAGGCCTCCAGTGGTTCATATTTGGACATGGCATTATCCTTTCTGCTCAGCCTATGACATAATAATAGTAATTACTTTTTGGATGTCAACCACCCTCACCCGTCTTTCCTGAACGGCCCCTCGCGCTCAAGAGAAGCAATTTCCGCCATCACCGCCTTCTGCTCATTGCGCAGATAGCGCCGCACCGCGCCGTCAAAGCCCGGATGGGTGAGGAAATGGGCTGAACCGACCGGCGCCGGGCGATAACCGCGCGCCAGCTTGTGATGGCCTTGCGCGCCTGCCTCCACGCGTTTGAGGCCGTGGGCAATCGCGTAGTCGATGGCGCGGTGATAGCAGAGCTCGAAATGCAGGCTGTCATGGCCCTCAAGACAGCCCCAATAGCGCCCGTAGAGCGCCTCTCCGCCGATGAAATTCAGGGCCGAAGCGATCCACCGCCCCTCGCGGCGCGCCATCACCATCCAGACATGATCCGCCATGCGTTCATGGATGAGCTGGAAGAATTCCCGGTTCAGATAGGGCGTACCCCATTTGCGCGCGCCGGTATCCTGATAGCAGGCGAAGAACACGTCCCAGTGCTCCTGCTCCAGCTCGGCGCCGGTGAGTGCGACAATCTCCACCCCATCTCGCGCGGCCTCGCGCTCTTTTTTGAGCGCCTTGCGCTTTCGCGAAGCGAGATCGGCCAGAAAGTCATCGTAAGTGCCATAGCCGCGATTGTGCCAGATGAACTGGATATCGGTGCGCGGGGCGAGCCCGCCCGCCTGTAACGCCTTGGAATCGGGCTCGTCGGGGAAGAGCACGTGCCAGCCCGAAAGCCCCCATTCGCGCGCGAGAGACTGCGCCCCCTCTACAAGCGCTTTCAACACCGTCTCATCGGCAGAGAGCACGCGCCGTCCTGTTACGGGCGTGAACGGCACTGCGGTGAGGAGCTTGGGGTAATATTGCCCCCCTGCCCGCTCCAGCGCATTGGCCCAGGCATGGTCGAACACGTATTCGCCATAAGAGTGGGATTTGAGATAGAGCGGTAGCGCGCCTACCATCTCCCCGCCCGCGTTTTCAGCGATCAAATGACGCGGCGCCCAGCCCGTCTCCTCACTGACACAGCCCGATTGCTCCAGCGCCTGCAGGAAATCCCAGCTCAGGAACGGGTCAAACGGCTTGTCCACCGGATTGGCCAGCCGGTCCCACACTGCACGGTCCATCCCGCCAAGACCTTCAATCATGCGCACGCGGGAAACACTCATGGGCGGGAATTGTGCACTTGCGGCAGGGACGGGAACAGGCTTCACATGCGCTCACATATAGACCGGCAAGCAGCCATGTAAGGAGGAAGAGGATAATGGGCGGCAGATTGAACGGGAAACTGGCATTTGTCACAGGCGGTTCGCGCGGTATCGGCGCAGCGATCTGCCAGGCGTTAGCGGCCGAGGGCGCGCATGTGGTGCTGACCTATGGCGGCTCTAAGGACAAGGCAGAGGCGCTCGCCACCGAGATCAACAAGGCAGGCGGCAAGGCCGAGGCGATTGGCTGCGATGCATCGGTCATGGGCGAGACCGCGCGCGTCATGCGCGAGGTGGCCGATAAGCACGGCCCTATCGACGTGCTGGTCAATAATGCCGGGATCGCGCGCGAGGTGACGCTGGCCAAGCTGTCGGACGAGGACTGGAACAAGGTGATGGCGGTCAATGTCACCGCCCCGTTCGAGGCCATCCGCCTGGCTGGCGAGCTGATGAACCCGGGCGGGTCCATCATCTCCATCGGCTCCATTCTGGGTGACCGCGCGCCTGCGCCGGGCCTTGGGGCCTATTGTGCATCGAAGGCGGCGGTACAGCTTCTCACCAAGGCGGCCGCGCGTGAGCTGGGCCGCAAGGGCCTGCGCGCCAATGTCATTCAGCCCGGCCCCATCGACACCGACATGAACCCGGCCGATGGCGAGACAGCCGATCTGCAGCGCATGATGGTGCCGCTGGGCCGCTACGGCAAAGCCGAGGAAATCGCCGCCGTGACCGTGTTCCTGGCCAGTGACGAAAGCAGCTTTGTCAACGGCACCACGATTGATGTCGCTGGCGGCATGACGGCCTAGACACTCGGCGATGATCTTTCTCCACCCGGCTCTCCTGCCCAAAGGCCCGCTACTGGCGCTGGACCCCGGCACGCGCACGATTGGCGTGGCCGCGTGTAATAGCGAACGCACGCTGGTGAGCCCGGTGGAGACGATCGAACGCACAAAGTTCTCAGAGGACGCCGCGCGCATCTTCCGGCTTTATGACGAACGCAGCTGCAAGGGGCTGATCATCGGCCTGCCCTTGCACATGGATGGCGGAGACGGGCGGCGGGCACAATCCGCCCGCTCGCTCGCCACCAATCTGTTGCGCATCCGCGATATCCCCATCGCCTATCAGGATGAGCGCCTCTCCACCTTCGAGGCGGGCGAGGTGCTGAGCGAAGCAGGTATCCCCATCCATCGTCACAAGGAGATGATCGATGCAGCGGCGGCAGCCGTGATCCTTGAAGACGCGCTATCGCGCATTGCCGAAGGTGTACCGGAAGCATGAACCCCACGCTTGCCGCACTTGTGCCGGTTTTTGGCGTCATCGCCCTAGGCTGGGCCTTACGGCGGACAGGGCTGGTGGCGGCGCCGCTGTGGGGCGGGATAAACCGGCTCTCCTATCAGGCGCTGATGCCGGCCATGCTGTTCTCCACCATCGTGGCGGCAGACTTCGCCGCCCTGCCTGCAGGACCGTTCCTGATCGCGGCAGTGGCGGGGTTTGTGGCGATGGGCGTCATCACGATGGGCTTCCGCCTCATCCCCATGCCGGGGCCTGTCTTCACCAGCCTCTTTCAGGGCGGGGTGCGCTGGAACGGCTTCGTGCTGCTGGCGCTGGCGCCGGCCGCCTTCGGGCCGGAAATCCTGATCGGGGATTTGCCCGAACATATCGAAGGGAAATCCAGAATCCTTCGCGATGGCAAGACGATTTGGGAAAAGCCCTTCCTTTCGGGCGAAGCCAACATGTCCCATACGATCGACAATCTTGAGCACCATCATTTCAAGTACGACATATTCCGTCAGCCAGGCGACGTGCATGTGCATATGTTCGGTACAGCAACGCTCTCGTTTGCCGATGGCATCAGCACCGAGCAAGACGATGTGTTCGAGATCGAAGCGCCCCAGTTCGGGCTGCCGCTCCGCAATCGCGTAACAGTCGACAAGACCACTGACAAGGACGCCCTTGTCAAAGTGGCCGTACTTTAAAGAGGGCGCTGAGAAAATGACCTTCAAGAAGGCAGAATGGCCGCGGCCCTTGCGCTCGCACGAATGGTATGGGGGCACATCGCGTGACCACATCTATCATCGTTCATGGATGAAAAATCAGGGTTTCCCTGAAGACCTGTTCGACGGGAGGCCGGTGATCGGCATTTGCAACACCTGGTCCGAGTTGACCCCGTGTAATGCTCACCTGCGCGATCTCGCGCAGCGGGTGAAGAACGGGATTTACGAGGCTGGCGGCCTGCCGGTCGAGTTCCCGGTTTTTTCGACCGGTGAAAGCTCGCTGCGGCCCTCGGCCATGATGTATCGCAACCTTGCGGCGATGGATGTGGAGGAAGCATTGCGTGCCAATCCGCTCGATGGCGTGGTGCTTATGGTAGGGTGCGACAAGACCACCCCGGCATTGCTGATGGGCGCATCGAGTGTTGATATTCCGGCGATCGTGGTTACCGGCGGCCCCATGCTCAATGGGTGGTTCCGTGGCGAGCGGGTTGGGTCCGGCACCGCGCTCTGGCAAATGAGCGAGGCTATCAAGGCGGGCGAAATGTCCCGCGAGGACTTTCTGGAGGCCGAGCAGGCGATGTCCCGTTCGCCCGGTTCGTGCAATACGATGGGTACGGCTTCGACGATGGCGTCGATGGCCGAGGCGCTCGGCATGGCGCTTTCGGGCAATGCGGCGATCCCTGCGGTCGACAGCCGCCGCCGGGTGATGGCGCAGCTTACCGGGCGCCGGATTGTGGAGATGGTCAAGGACGATCTCAAGCCGTCCGATATTCTGACCCGCAAGGCGTTCGAGAATGCGATCCGCACCAACGGCGCAATTGGCGGCTCGACGAACGCCGTTATTCACCTGCTCGCCATTGCCGGTCGTATCGGTATCGATCTTACGCTCGATGACTGGGACAAACTGGGCCGTGAAATCCCCACCATCGTTGACCTGATGCCTTCAGGCCGCTTCCTGATGGAAGAGTTCTTCTATGCCGGTGGCTTGCCAGTGGTGCTCAAGTCGCTGCTCGACGGGGGCAAACTGAATGGCGACGCCCTGACCGTTTCGGGCAAGACGATGGCCGAAGAAGTCTC
>JBJHCI010000011.1:3972-14395 GCA_050485925.1 Maricaulaceae bacterium | reverse complement strand
GCCAGCGGGGCGTCATGATGCAGGCATCTGGCCTGCGCCACCTCGTTCTCATGATGCGGGAAGACCAGATCCATGCCCCCGCCATGAATATCGATGGAGGGCCCCAAAGCCGCGCCGATCATGGCCACGCATTCTGTATGCCAGCCCGGACGGCCCGGTCCGAACGGGCTCTGCCATACCGGCTCGCCCTCTTTCGACGGCTTCCACAGCACGAAATCAGCCGGGTCCTTCTTGTAGGGGGCGACTTCCACGCGCGCGCCCGCGATCATGTCGTCCTGGCTGCGCCGCGAGAGCGCGCCATAGCCGTCGCACTTCTCCACCGAGAACAGGACATGGCCTTCTGCCACATAGGCGTGACCGGCCTTTATCAGCGCATCAATCGTCTCGATGATCTCGGCCATATGCCCGGTGGCGGTCGGCTCGAAGGTAGGACGCATAATACCCAGCGCATCGCTGTCGGCATGATAAATGGCGGTGTATTTCTCCGTGATGACGGAAATGTCGACGCCTGCCTCAGCGGCGGCGGCGTTTATCTTGTCATCCACATCGGTGAAATTGCGCGCATAGAGCACATGGCCCGCCCCGTAATGATGGCGCAGCAGGCGGAAAAGCACGTCAAATACCACCGCAGGGCGGAAATTGCCGATATGGGCCGGGCCATAGACGGTGGGGCCGCACACATACATCGTCACCCGGCGCTCATCGGCGGGAGTGAAGGCGCGTTTTTTACGCGCGGCGGTGTCGTATAGCGTTATCTGGCTCATGGGATCAGCCTCTTAGCGCAAGCAGGGCCCGCGTGCAGCCCCCAATGATGCGCCGCGTCACATGCTTGTGACAAAACGCCATAGCCGCTACATCTAAAAAGAGCCGCACGCCCATGGAAAGCGGGCGCGGGCGGCTTATATGCGTTGCGGGCCGGACAGGTTTTCCCCGGCACGCCTAACGCTCGACCCGGCGCTGGAGCATGTGACAAGGGCCTTCCACCCGCCCGCCCCGCCGCTGGATCCGGAAACCGGCACTACACCGGCAAGGCTCAATGCCGAACCGGGACCCGACAACGAAAGGATCCGTCATTTCCATGGACGCGATTGTGAACAAGAAGACGCTCGGCTCTGCCGCCGAAATGCTCGAACCCGTGCAACGCCCCAGCCGCGAAGAGGCTGAAGAAGCGGTGCGCACCCTCCTTCGCTGGGCGGGCGATGACCCGCGCCGCGAAGGTCTGATTGAGACGCCCAAACGCGTGGTGAAGGCCTATGAGGAAGGGTTCCGCGGCTATCACGAAGATCCGGGCAAGATCCTCGGCAAGCGCTTTGAGGACGTGCAGGGCTATGACGACATGGTCATGCTCACCCATATCGATGTGGAGAGCCATTGCGAGCACCACATGGCCCCGATCCTCGGTACGGCGTGCGTCGCCTATCTTCCCGATCGCGCGGTGGTGGGCATTTCCAAGATCGCCAAGGTCGTGGAGGCCTTCTCCAAGCGCCTGCAGACGCAGGAGACGATGACCGCCCAGATCGCGGATGCCATCAATGACGCGATGAACCCTCGCGGCGTGGCCGTGTTCGTGGACGCAAAACACCAGTGCATGACCACGCGCGGGGTTCACCATCCGCACGTCTCCACTATCACCACCACCTTCACAGGCGAATTCAAAGCCAACCCGGAACTGCGCGAGCGCTTCATGCGCCTGTGCGAGCAGTCGAAACGGTAAAGCTTTCCAAGAACAAGCGGTACGAGGCCCCGGATAGCGCTACGCGCTTCCGGGGCTTCATATCTATCTCTGTCCCAATTCGTGTACCCCAAACGCGCGCAGTACGATCAGGGACCTCCGGGAGCTTTTCTACCGCACCGCCAGAGCCGGGCACTCAAGGCAGATCACATAGCGGCCGGTGGGGTCGTTCATCAGATCGACACGGCGTGCCTCTTCGGAGGCCTGACCGATCAGGCGAGCCATAAGCCCGCCCTGAGCCATGCCGGACTGTGCGGCTGCTTCCATGCCCAGAGCCGCAAGGATGCGCTCGAGCTGGGAGCGTTCCTCAGTGAACACTTTTGTCTGGTAGCGCCCCTCTTCCAGCTCTGCGAGTTCCGCCGCACGGGCGACAGCCTCCTCAAACGTACCAAGCCGGTCGACCAGCCCACGTTCCAGGGCCTGCGTGCCGGTCCAGACCCGGCCCTGTGCCACGGCGTCCACCTCATCGCGGCTCATGCCGCG
Source organism: Maricaulaceae bacterium (assembly GCA_050485925.1). GTDB lineage: Bacteria > Pseudomonadota > Alphaproteobacteria > Caulobacterales > Maricaulaceae > Glycocaulis. Next base: position 12,180 of record JBJHCI010000011.1, on the reverse strand, counting down.
CGCCTCGCCGACGATCTCCAGGAAGTTCTCATAGCCACGCTCAATGCTGGCCTGCAAAATCCGGGCGGCATAATCGTCCACACCACGCTCCAGCGAGATCGACCCGCCGAGCCGCGTAGAAGCATAACCGTCGGACGTGACGCCGATATTTTCCAGCGCTGCCTCGAAGGTCGGCACGAAGCCAAAAATGCCGATAGAGCCGGTAATGGTGGTTGGGTGCGCCCAAATTTCATGAGCGGGTGTAGCGATCCAGTAGCCGCCCGAGGCCGCGACCCCGCCCATGGAGGCGATCACGGTGAGACCGTCCTCGCGCGCCTGGGCCAACTCCTCGCGGATCAGTTCCGAGGCGAACACCCCGCCCCCACCGCTGTCAATGCGCAGCACGATGGCCTTCACGTTCAGGTCCATCCGCGCGGTGCGGATGAGGCGGGCATGTATATCCCCGCCGACCACGCCGCCATCGGCCTCGCCATCAATGATCGTGCCGACCGCATTGATCACGGCAATCACGTCGCGCTGACGGTCAGAGGGTTCGGGCCGGTTGGCGTTGAACCATTCGAAGAAGTCGGTGGTATCAGGGCGCTTGCCATCCTCGACGGTCCCGAGCCGCTCATCCAGAAGCGCGTTGAGCCCGGTCCGGCTGACCAGCCGGTCGACCAGGCCGGCGTCAAGGGCGGCACGGGCCAGATCGCCATTGGCGGCCACTACGGTCGCGTCGGCTGTATCGCCGAGGCGCTGCAGCGTGCCCGCCGGCAGGCCGCGCGCGGCCTCGGCGGCGGAGGTATAGGCGCCCCACAGATCGCCGAACAGATAGGCGCGCGATTCATAGTCGGCCTCGGACATGTCGGCGCGTTCGAACGGTTCAATGGCCGACTTGAACTCGCCAACCCGGAAAATGTTCACCGTGATGCCCAGCCGGTCCAGAAGCCCCCGGAAATAGGTACGGAAGCTGGAATAGCCCTCGATCATGGCCACGCCCTGATTGTGTAGGAACACCTCGTCAGCGTGAGCGGCGAGGAACCAGCTGGAATCGCCGTACATACCGGAATGGGCCAGAATCGTCTTTCCGGCCTCGCGAAAGGCGGTCATCTCTGCTGCGATGGTATGAAGGCTTGCCGGGGTCGCGCCTGCAAAGCGTGACAGGTCGAGAACAATGGTGGTGACGCTGTCATCCTCGCGTGCCAGACGCAGGCCGCTAACCACATCATCAAGCAGGATTTCCACCGCAGGCCCGCCACCGAACAGCGCCGATTGCAGAGCGCTTGTGGGCGTCACCACGGTACGCTCCTCCACAATGCGCCCGTTCAGATCCAGCGCCAGCGCGCCGGACTGGCCGACCCGCACTGCATCACTGGAGAACAACGACCCGATGAGCCAAAACACGACCAGGATCATCACGATCAGCCCGATGATCCGCATGATCCCGCGCTGGATCGCGCCCAGACCGCTCCACGCTTTTGCTACAAAACCCATCTCGTATCCCCGTTGGTCAGCCCCGCCCGCAAGGATGTGCGGACATATGGTAACAGACATGGCCGGGAGACCGGCCTTTGTCCATGAAATTCCCTGTCATGCGAGGCAGCGCCCGAACCGCACCTAGCCGAGTTTTTCCACCTGTTGGGCCTGGCCACCCTGTGCCGGGCGCACACGCCACACACTGTCAGGCCGGATGGTGTATTCACGCTCCTTCACCGTGGAGAGAATCATTTGCTCGGCGATCAGCTCCTCACGGGTGAGGGTAAGACGCGTATAGCCCTTGTCCCACGCATTATTGCGCAGAATCTCCGGGTTGCGGTCCTCGGCCATCCTGCCGAAATCAACGCCCGGCGCATTGACCGTCTCGAAGGGTGAAGGGCTGGTCACCGAGGTAACCCCGAACTCGGTCCCGATGCGCCGGCCGGACGCATCATGCAGGTCATTGACCCAGGTATTGTGCGTATCTCCGGTGATGACGACGATGTCGGCTCCAGCTGCCTTTACCGTTTCATAGAGCCGTTCCCGGTCCACCGGGAAGCCGTCCCAGCTATCCAGATTAAGCGGCACACCATGGGCGGTGCGCTGGGCGAAATGCCAGTTGAACCCGCCCTGCAGACGCATATAGGTGCGCAGCCAGAGCGGCGTCTGGACAAGATAATTCGGCGCTTCGAGGCGCCCCATCAGCACCTGATTGGCAATGATGCGCCACGGCTTGCCCGCCTGCACTGAAGCGGTCAGCGTTTCGCCGACAAAGGCACGCTGCGTATCGGACAGGAGCCGGCGTTCAGGATCACCGATCACCTCCTCGCGCCAGCGACGCACTGCCGCTCTGTTGTCCGGGTCTTCCGGATCGGACTCAACGGGAATCGGGAAGGTATCAAGCGTCAGCTCTTCAGAGCGCGCGGTCAGGCGGGTCTCCAGGAAAACCAGCGTCGCAAGATCGCCGATCTCCACCGCGCCATAACGCTTCTTGAGGGGCTCGGCCTCACGCACGGGCAGCCAGTCATGATAGGCGCGCAGCGCGTTGTCGCGGCGGGTTGCCCAGTCGCCCTCGGTCTCGGGGTCATGGTTTTCGGCACCATAGCGCCAGGAATCGTTCGCGGTCTCGTGATCGTCCCAGATCAGAATCCACGGCGCCGCTGCCTTGGCCGCCTGCAGATCCGGATCTGTGCAGTACAGCGCGTGGCGGCGCGCATAATCCTCTTCCGAGAGAATTTCATGGGTTGGGTCGGGCACGCGCGAAAGGCGCTCGGCATCGCCCGTGCCATAACCGCCATGGCCGTATTCGTAGATGTAATCGCCCAGATGTACCATCAGGTCGAAACCCTCATTGGCAGCATCGCGGTAGGCATTGAAGAAGCCGAACGGATAGTTGGAACAGGAAAAGGCCGCGATGCGGAACCGGTCCACACCAGCCTCAGGCAGGGTTCGCGTCTTGCCCACCGGCGACACCTCGCCGCCATGACGGAAACGGTAAAAATATTCCCGGCCCGGCTCCAGCCCCTCGACGAGCGCTTTCATCGGGCGCGCGCCATTGACCGCGATCACGCCCTCCCGAGGCGCCAGATCGCGCGCTTCCACGATTGAGTTGAAGGTCTCGTCGGTGGCGATTTCCATCATGGTACGCACATCGCCCTCACCGGTCACGGCGGTCCACACGACAAGGCTGGTCTGATCAGGATCGCCGGACGCCACGCCGTGCTTGAAGGGGCCATCGCGCAGGGGCAGCGGATCAAAGCGCACCTCTTCCGAGCACGCGGCAAGCCCTGCGCCGATCCCGGCAGCGGTCAGCAGCGCGCCCCGGCGTGTCAGCGTAAACGGTTTGAACATCGTCTCTCTCCCCTTGAATGTTTTGTCAGCGAGTGTGCATGGGCGATGTGACAGGCACAAGAAAAAGGGCCGGACCCGCTGCTGGTTCAAGCAGTGGCCCGGCCCTCTCAGCACCGCCCCCCGGCGTGTGCCAGCCTAGAAGTTCACGCCCAGGCGCACGCCATACAGGCGTGGCGCACCGGCAATGAAGGTCGGCAGGCCGAAGGCCGCGCCGGTATTGCCTGCATCAATGAGATATTTCTCATCGGTCAGGTTGGAGCCGAACACCTCGCCAAACCAGCGCTCATTGGCCGCGTCGAAGCGCAGACGCGCGCGCAGCAGGCCGTATGAGTCCTGGCGCACCCCGTCAAACTCCTGATTGTCGTTATCGAAGTAGATGTGCGACTGCCAGCTATAGGCCGGCAGGAAGCTCAGCGTACCCATATCGTTGGAGAACAGCTCGGCGCGTACACCCACCGACACCGCGTGTTCGGGCGCATAGCGGAAACGATTGCCGCCAAACTGCTGCGGCTGACCGTTCGACGAGTCGTTGAACGTCGCCATATTGTAGGCATAGGTCGCAAATGCCTGCAGCCGGTCAGTCAGCGCGTAATTGCCCTGCAGTTCGAGGCCGTACTGGGTGGCCTCACCGGCGTTGGACGGGCCGAACTGGCCGGTGAACGGATCGAACACGCTCGACTGGAAGTTCTCGTACTCGGAGTAGAAGACCGAGCCGGATACCGTGCCGCGATCCAGCGTCAGGAAGGCACCGGCCTCCCAGGAATCCACCGTCTCGGCGGGTGCCACAGAGAAGAAGCCGGGCGCACCGGTATCGAGCGCCAGAACATCCGGGCGGCGGCCGCGGGCAAAGGAAGCCCACGTATTCAGACGGTCACTGACCTCATAGGCTGCCACAAGCCGCCAGGTGAAATCGTCAAAGCTCTCTTCGGCGGATACGCGCGCGCCGCCCGGTGTGCCCGGCAGGATAAGGAAGGGCGCAAAGGTGACGCGGTTCGGACCGGCGGCGTTATTGCCATAACCCGATGTGCGCTTGTCCTCATCGGTGTAGCGTACACCGGCCGTGAAGTTCAGCCGTTCGGTCGCACGCAGGGTCACCTCGCCGAACACGTCAAAGGACTGGGTACGGCCCGAATTAGCCGCCTCCTCGGCGTAAAGACCAAGCGGCACGAAGCCCATCCCGCCTGACAGCGCGGCGATAGAGAAGCCGAACGGATTGGCAAGGTCGGTGATCGCGGAAACCGGGAGGCCGAGCGCGGCGGCCACAAGCGCCGGATTGCCGAATGCTCCGGTGGACACAAAGAAGGCCTGTGCCACCCCCTCGCTGACGACAAGCGGAATGCGCTGCGTGCCGGACTCATAGAACCAGGTCACCCCACCGACCGCCGACACTGCCCCGCCGGTATCGTAAGAAAGGCGGAATTCCTGGCTGGACTGACGGCCGCGTGCATCTTCGGCAATGTTCACAAAACCGAGACCCGCCCCGATCGGATCGAACACCTCGACGGAATCAAATTCGCGATAGCCGGTGATGGAGTTGAGCGTCAGCGCGTCATTGATGCGGTATTCTGCCAGCGCCGTCACACCCCAAACCGTGCGGTTGAGCCCCAGGCCCTGATCGTCCTCGAAATCTGGGAAGGTAAACAGCGCGGCCGGGGTGTAGGGGCTGGTATCCCCACCCGGAGGCGCAATGATGCCGGACTTGAACGAGGTACCCGGACCGTTGTCGCGCTGCCAGTTCGCAATCACATCGAGGCTCAGCCCGTCCTGCAGACGGGCACTGAACACGCCGCGCAGCGCGGTTACGTCGCGGCCCTGCAGCGAACCACCCAGCAAATTCTCGATATGGCCGTCCCGGCTGCGGTGTACGCCGGCGAAGCGCAGGCCCACACCCTCGGCGATGCCGGAATTGATATGGCCTCCCACTTCGGTCTGGCCATAATTTCCGGTCGCGCCGTAGAGCTGGGCAGATGAGCTGTCCTCGGCCTTGCGCTGGATGATGTTAATGCCGCCGATGAGCGCGCCACGGCCGAACAAGGTCGGTTGAGGGCCCTTGGCCACCTCAAGGCGCTCAATGTCAAAGAGCTCCACATAGGAGCCGCGCGAACGGGTGATGGAGATGCCGTCCTGGAAAATGGCGACACGCGATTCGGCATAGGTATCGCCGCTATCGGTGGTGACCCCGCGCAGGGAGTAGCCGGTATTGTTCGGGCTCTGCTCCTGCACCACCAGGCCGGGCGTGAAAGCAGCCATGTCTTCCAGATTGCGGATATCCAGACGATCGATCAGCTCAGCATCAAATGCGGTGACATTGATCGGCACTTCAGCAAGGGACTGTTCGCGGAACTGGGTTGTCACCCGGATCACCTCGATGGGCTGACCCTGAGTGTCTACCGTTTCGCTGGTTCCGGCGAGCGCCGGGCCCGACACTGCGCCAAGAGCAACGGCGGACATGAGAACGGATTTGCGGATCATGGAAGAAGGCTCCTGACTGGCTTACGCGCCGGCGTGCTTGCCGGGCTATCCCCATGCTGCTACGCCCCGAATGTGACGAGGCCGATGCAATCGCGTTACAGAAATTTGACGCGCTGCAGCAAACTGCATGGCGTTGCACAAAAAGCACGCTCGCTGAGCGGCCGATCAGGGTAAAAAATGACGGATCCACAGGATGATAGCCGCAGCATAACGGCCAGCGAGGCGGATGCGGGCGAGCGGCTGGACCGCTGGATGGCCGCGCAATGGCCCGAGCTGTCACGCTCACGCTGCAAGGCATTGGTCGAGGCCGGCGCGCTGGCCGTCAATGGCGAGGTGATGACCGACCCTGCCGCAAAGCTGCGTGAAGGGCATGTCTACACCCTCACCGTGCCGCCGCTGGAACCGGCGGTGCCGAAGCCGGAAAACATCCCGCTCGACATATTGCACGAGGATGATGCGCTGATCGTCATCAACAAGCCGGCGGGCCTGACCGTGCATCCGGGAGCGGGCGCGTGGACCGGCACGCTGGTCCATGCCCTCCTCCATCACTGCAAGGGCTCGCTATCGGGCATTGGCGGGGTAGAGCGGCCGGGCATCGTGCACCGGCTGGACAAGGACACGTCCGGCGTGCTGGTCGTGGCTAAGACCGACATGGCCCACCGTTTTCTTTCCAAACAGTTCGCCAAACATAGCGTAGAGCGGGCCTATATGGCGTTCACGCGCGGCGCGCCCCGCCCGCGTTCCGGCACGGTGGCGACCCGCATCGCCCGTTCCACGCGCGACCGGCTGAAAATGACCGCACTCGACTGGAACAGCGCGACCGGCAAGGAAGCGGTCACGCATTATCAAGTGCTCGAAACCTTCGGGCAGGAAGCCAAAGCCCCGATCGGAACGCCGCTCGCCGCGCTGGTGGAATGCCGGCTGGAGACCGGACGCACCCATCAGATCCGCGTGCATATGGACCATATCGGCCATGCCCTCATCGCCGACCGCATCTATGGACCGCAACGCGTGAGCCAGCTTAAAGGCGTGCCCGATATCCCGGAGATCAAGGCGCTGGGACGTCAGGCACTCCATGCGGCCGTGCTGGGCTTCATCCATCCCGAAACGCGCGAGGAGATGGTGTTCGAGACCGGGCTGCCGGCGGATTTGCAGACCCTTCATGTGGCACTGAAGCAGGTTTGAAGGTGATTTACCTCATCCTGTATAGGCCGTATGGCCGTCTAGAAGGACGCGGGAGAAACCATCCGCCTGGCCCGTGAGGCGACGCCTGACCAGCGCCGTGCCCAGAGGATGAAGGCGCCTGCGGTGACGAACATCAGAAGGCCGTAGATCGCGGCCGGGACGGCGTAGGACACGCTACCCAGCATCGAGACCGAGACCACGATGGCCAGCGTGGCATTCTGCAGCCCGCATTCGAGCGTCAGGGCGATGCGCTGGCGCATTCTCAGGGACAGAAGGCTCGCCGCGCCGAACGCCACCGCCATCGCCGCCACGTTGAGCGCCAGCGCAATCCCGCCTGCATCGAGGAAGCGTTGGGCCAGCTCGTCCCGGTCGGCGATCAGTGTCGCCAGCACGACAGCGGTAAACACGACGCCGGAGAGCACGCGCGAATGACGGTCCAGCACATCGGCCATTTTCGGCGCAAACTGGCGGACCGCCATGCCGATCACGACCGGCACCACGGTCAAAAGGAAGATAACGAGCCCGGTTGTCACAAGACCGACCGACGGCGCGTCCGGCCCCATGAAGAGCGCGAGCGCGATCATCAGCACGACCGGTACGGTGAACATGGAGGTGAGGCTGGTCAGCGCGGTCAGCGAGATGGACAGCGCAACATCCCCGCGCGCCATATGGGTGAGCAGGTTGGAGGTCGTCCCCCCCGGACACGCCGCCAGCAGCACGATCCCCACTTTCAAGACGGGCGGGGCGGGCAGGAAGGCCACGATTGCAATCGCCAACAGGGGCAGGGAGATATATTGCAGCACCGCCCCGGCGATCAGCGCTTTGGGCTGGGTGAAGATGCGCCGGAAATCGGCCGGGGTGAGCCCGACGCCCAGCGCCAGCATGATGAAGGCGAGCGCGAGGGGGAGAAGAATCTGTCCGATGACCGTGTCCATGAGGACAACGCTAGCCGGGCTGCGGGAGATTCGTCACCTGCTTATTCATCGGGCCTTGTCGGCGCGGCGCGGCCTTTTTGTGCTGCAAGGCAACAAAGTTCGGATGATTTAGAAATATTTTATTCGGATGGGTCCATTAACCCTGTCAAAGCAGGGAGTATTAACCATGGGCATCCGCACCAAGATCCTCGCCGCCGTTGGTGTTGTGAGCGTTGTGTCGGTCATTCTGGCCGGACTCGGCATCCTGACCATGCAGGCCTACAATACCCGCGTGGCCGCATATGAAAACGCCGCGACACGGGCTTATAAC
>JBJHCI010000011.1:0-3962 GCA_050485925.1 Maricaulaceae bacterium | reverse complement strand
ACGGCCAGCATCTCAACCGCCTGGTCACCGGCGTGGTTATGGAGGCGCGTGGCATCTACGCCTCGCAAACCACCGAGGAGGCCGCGCCGTTCGGACAGGGCCTGATGCGCCGCCTGGACCAGATCGACGCCCTGCTGGCCGAGTGGAGCACGCTGGTGCCTGCCAGCGGTGAGGAACGCGCCCTGTTCCAGGCCGTGGTGGGCCGTTCCGCCGAGTTCCGCACCTTCCGTACCGAGACCGTGCGCCTTGGCGCTATTGATCCCGCGCTTGCCAATGAGCAGGGCAATAATATGGCCAACCGGACCAACCGGCGTGCCTATCAGGACGAGATTGACGCGGTGGTCGAGCGCGACCGGGCACAGCTGGACGCCATTGAGGCAGAGCTCGCAAGCTTCTTCACGTCCCGTCTGATCCTGCTGAGCACGATTGCGGTGCTGGGTGTTCTGGGCGGGCTCGCCTTTGCGCTCTATGTCGCGATCTTCCAGATCAGCCGTCCGCTGACCGGTGTGACCGGTGTGCTGGACCGCGTGGCCAAGGGTGATCTTGAGGTCGAGCTGCCCGACAATTCCCGCAAGGACGAGATCGGCACGCTCTGGTCCACTGTCGCCGTGCTGCGCGATGCGCTGAGCGAGGCTGAACGCATGAAGGCCGAGCAAGCCGCCAATGAGGAACGCCAGCGCGAGGCCCAGCGCCGCACCATGATCGAGACGGCTGACCGCTTCGAGGCCGAAGTCGGCTCCATGCTGGAGGACGTGTTTGAAGCCGCCCGGCGCGTCTACGAAGCGGCTGGCACGGTCAATGGCAATGCCGAACGCACCACCGAACAGTCCAGCTCGGCCGCGGCTGCCTCCGAAGAGACTTCGGCCAATGTGCAGTCGGTCGCGACCGCCTCTGAAGAGCTGTCGGCGTCCATCGCGGAGATTTCCCGTCAGATCACCGAAGCTTCGGCCCTGATCGGCGAGGCGGTCAATCAGGCCCAGGCCACGGACGCGGATGTCCGCACCCTTGCCACCAATGCCGAGCAGGTGGGTGAAGTCGTGGTGCTCATCCAGGGTATTGCCGAACAGACCAATCTTCTCGCCCTCAATGCCACCATCGAGGCCGCCCGCGCCGGTGAAGCGGGTAAAGGCTTCGCGGTCGTGGCAAGCGAAGTGAAGGCGCTCGCCGACCAGACCGCCAAGGCGACCGGTGATATCGAGGCCCAGATGAGTGCTATCCAGAGCGCCACGGGCGAGGCGGTCAAGCGCATCGCGGATATCGTCAAGCGCATTGGCGATCTTGATGCGCTTACCGGCGGCGTGGCCGCTTCTGCCGAGCAGCAAGGGGCCGCGACCAGCGATATCGCGCGGGCCATCCAGGAGGCGGCCGCAGGGGCCGGTCAAATCGCCTCCACCATTGAGGAGCTGAACCAGATTGCCGACGGCAATCGCAGCGCCTCGGGCGATCTGCTGGGCGCGTGCGAGACGCTCAACCAGCGCTCCGAAGAGCTCAAACAACAGATGTCCCGCTTTGTCTCCGGCATCAAGGCAGCCTGACCGAACCTGTCTGCAAGAAACGAAAAAGCCCCGGAGCAAATGAGCGCTCCGGGGCTTTTTCTGTCGGTGCTGCAGGCTCCAGACTGGTCTGGTTTTCAGAGAATCCGGCGGGGCCGGCGGAACGGAAGTTTTTAAAGGGCAGTCCTCCGGCTCACACCATGTATTGCCCGCCATTGGCCGTCAGCGTTGCGCCGGTGATGAAGCCGGCTTCATCAGAGGCCAGAAACGCCACGCACCGCGCGATCTCTTCCGGCTCGCCCAGCCGGCCGACGGGAATCGTCTCGATGATCTGCTCGCGCACCTTTTCCGGCACCGCCATGACCATGTCGGTGGCGATATAGCCGGGGCAGATAGCGTTCACGGTGACACCCTTGCGCGCGCCTTCCTGGGCCAGCGCCTTGGTGAAGCCGATATCCCCCGCCTTGGCCGCGGAGTAGTTCGCCTGCGCAAACTGGCCCTTTTGGCCATTGATGGAGGAGATGGTGATGATGCGGCCAAAGCCGCGCTCGCGCATACCGCTCCAGACTGGATGGGTCATGTTGAACACGCCGGTCAGATTGGTGTCGATCACCTCTCGCCATTGCTGCGGTGTCATCTTATGGAAGGGCGCATCGCGCGTGATCCCGGCATTATTGACCAGAATGTCGATCGGGCCATGCGCCTGCTCCACCTTGGCAAGACCCGCCGCACACGCATCATAATCGGCAACCGACCATTTATAGGCCGGTATGCCCGTTCCCTTCGTGAAGGCCTCCGCCGCCGCGTCATTGCCGGCATAATTGGCAGCCACGGTATGGCCCGCTTCTTTCAGCGCAAGGCAGATCGCCTTGCCGATACCGCGTGTTCCGCCAGTCACCAGAGCGGTGCGTCCCATCTTGATCCTCCCTATGGTCCTCTCAGCGGGACCCGTTTATTGTGCGCAGCAATAGCGCAGCATGCTTGCAGCATGAAGCGGACCGCGCAATGGTATTTCTGTACGCGAAACCGCGCCTTGTCGAGGCCGCGCGGACAAGAAAAAGGCCCGCACAGGCAATGGATGCGGCGCTGCACATATATCCAGGGGGAGACATACACCGTGAGCACCACAGGCAAGACCGGGAAGATTACCATCAAGAAATACGCAAACCGGCGGCTCTATGACACGTCGGCCAGCCGCTATGTCACGCTCGATCATCTGCGCGACCTTGTTAAGAGCGATGCCGATTTCGAGGTTGTGGACGCCAAGACCGGCGAGGATCTGACCCGCGGGGTGCTCGCCCAGATCATATTCGAGGAGGAAGCCAAGGGTGCCAACCTGCTGCCGGTGGAATTCCTGCGCCAGCTGATCGGCTTCTATGGCGATTCCATGCAGGCCTTCGTGCCGGGCTATCTGCGCATGTCGATGGAAAACTTCATGCGCCAGCAGGAGGAAATGCGCGAGAAAATGACCGGAGCCATGAGCTCGCCCACCGCTTCCATGCAGCTTCTTGAAGAGCAGACCCGGCGTAATATGGCGATGTTCGAGCAGGCGATGCGCATGTTCTCGCCTTTCGACGCACGCGCAGGCGGAGAGCCCGATACACCGCCGCGTGAGGCATCGCGCCCTGCCCCCTCCAACGCCGATGATGTGAAGGCGCTGCGCGAGGAACTGGAGGCCATGCGCGCCAAGCTGGACAAGCTGGCAGACGGTTGAAATCCGGGTCTTGTCCCGCTTTAGCACGCCTGCGCGTACCAGACCGGCACCAGCCGACCGGCCGGCGCATGGTTAATCACGGATTTACAGAGGTTTACAAGATGTAAAGACTGGCCCGGACCTTGCGGGGGGAGGGCCATGACCGAGCCTGTTTCGCCCCTGTCCGGAGCCTATCCCTCTCCCGCCATCATCGCCCGGCGCGACGATGTGCGTCCGGTTGCTGTCCGGCCCGTAGCCACGCCTGTACCGCAGGGCACGGCGAGCCCGGCGGCGGCACCGCTTCCGGGAATTGTGCTGGCCGGGGCTGGCTGGGTGCCGGTATTGCAAGGCTATCCCCGCCGGGGACTGCGTGCTGACGAGGCCGAACGCCGCCGCTACCGGGCGAACTATGCGGGCAGCACCGCTACACCTGCGCAGCCCGCGCGGCTGGAGCGCCGCGCATGAACCGCTCGGCCCCCATCATGGCCCGTACTGCCGATACCATACTGGCGCTCGGCGTCTTCTTCCTGTTTCTGGGATAGCCGAAACCCCCGGAACGCACACGGGCGTATCCGGGGTTTCAGACCCTATTTTGCAACCGCGTCTAACCGTCGCCGACCGCGAGGTCACGGCGAGCCGCGACGATGGTGACTATGAAGCCGGCCACGGTGTCGATCAGAGCCAGCAGCACCAGGATGAAGAAGGTGGAGGTCGCAAACTGCGGCACCAGCAGGAACAGCACCAGACCGGCGATAAACACCAGCATGGACATGCCG
>JBJHCI010000010.1:0-14544 GCA_050485925.1 Maricaulaceae bacterium | reverse complement strand
GGATTGATCGTCGCCGCAGCCGCGCGTGTGGCGGCGGGCCCGCGCATGGCGTCGCCGCCTGCCGGGCGGGTGGCCGCGCCATCCCCGGTCACGGGCTGGCCGGTCATCGGATCGATGCGGGCGGCCTGTACGTTTTGGGGCGCGCGGGGCATGGCCGGGGCCGGGGCGGCAGGCTCCACCCGGATCGTCGAGAGAATACGCGTCGTCTCAAAGCGCAGACTGTCCAGCAGGCTTTCAAACAGGGTGAAGGCTTCGGTCTTGAATTCGTTCAGCGGGTCGCGCTGGGCATAGCCGCGCAGTCCGATAACCGAACGCAGGGCGTCCAGCTGGTGCAGGTGTTCACGCCAGTTATGGTCGATCGTCTGCAACAGAATTTGCTTCTCGATCCTGCGCATCAGCTCCGGACCGGTATTGGCTGCCTTTTCGGCATAGGCCTCGTCAGCGGCTTTCAGCAGGCGTTCAAGGATTTCCTCGTCCGCAATGCCGTCCTCTGCGGCCCACTCCCTGATCGGCAACTGGATGGCGAAATGGTTTTCCACCTCGGTGGCCAGCCCGTCCACATCCCACTGATCGGCATAGGCCTTTGGCGGGATGTGCCGGGCGACCAGATCCTCGGCGCATTGATGGCGCATGTCCTTGACGACGTCGGTGACGTTCTCCGCCTGCATGAACTCGATGCGTTGCTCGAAGATCGCCTTGCGCTGATCGTTCATCACATCGTCGTATTTGAGGATGTTCTTGCGGATGTCGAAATTGCGCTGCTCGACCTTTTTCTGCGAGGTTTCCACCGCCTTGGTCATCCAGGGGTGCTGGATCGCCTCGCCTTCTTTCATGCCGAGCGTGCGCATGATCCCGTCAAGGCGCTCCGGTGCGAAGATACGCAACAGGTCGTCTTCGACGGAGATAAAGAATTTCGAGCGGCCAGGATCGCCCTGACGGCCCGAACGACCGCGCAGCTGGTTATCGATCCGGCGCGATTCATGGCGCTCGGTGCCGATCACATAGAGGCCGCCCGCTTCAAGCGCCTGCTTTTTCTTTTGGGCGACGTCAGCCTCGATTTCCTTGCGTTTGGCGTCGATGGCGGACTCGTCCGGTTCGCGGCCCGCGGCCTTCTCCGCGTTTAGCCATTCATTCAGCCGAAACTCGGTATTGCCTCCCAGCTTGATGTCGGTACCCCGACCGGCCATGTTGGTGGCGATGGTCACGGCGCCCGGCACGCCGGCCTGCGCGATGATGCTGGCTTCCTGCTCGTGATAGCGGGCGTTCAGGACCTGGTGTTTGATCTTCGCCTTCTTCAGATGCTCGGAGAGCACCTCGGACTTCTCGATGGAGGCCGTGCCCACCAGAATGGGCTGGCCGCGCCCGTGGGCGTCCTTGATACTGTCGATGATGGCGTTGTATTTTTCCTTGGCTGTCCGGTAGAGCTCGTCTTCCTCGTCAAGGCGCTGGACGGGCCGGTTGGTCGGAATTTCGGCCACATCGAGGCTGTAAATACCGGCAAACTCGTCGGCTTCGGTCGCCGCCGTGCCGGTCATGCCGGCGAGTTTCTTGTACAGGCGGAAATAGTTCTGGAAGGTGATGGAGGCGAGCGTCTGGTTCTCAGGCTGGATCTCGACATTTTCCTTCGCTTCGATGGCCTGGTGCAGACCGTCTGACAGACGCCGTCCGGTCATCATGCGCCCGGTGAACTCGTCAATGAGCATCACCTTGTCGTCGCGGACGATGTAATCCTTGTCTTTCTGGAAGAGCTTGTGGGCTTTCAGTGCCTGGTTGAGGTGGTGGACGGTGGCGATGTTCTCCACATCGTAGAGATCGCCCTCTTCCAGCAGGCCGTGTTCGCGCAGTAATTCCTCCACGCGCTCATTACCGTCCTCGGTGAAGGTCACCTGCCGGTTTTTCTCGTCGAGCTGGTAGTCCTCCTCGTCGAGGAAGGGGATCAGCTTGTCGATGGTCTTGTAGAAGTCCGAGCGGTCGTCGGTGCGCCCCGAGATAATCAGCGGCGTGCGCGCCTCGTCGATCAGGATGGAGTCCACCTCGTCGACGATGGCATAGGCATGACCACGCTGCACCATCTCGCGCAGGCTGTATTTCATGTTGTCGCGCAGATAGTCGAAGCCGAGCTCGTTATTGGTGCCGTAGGTAATGTCGCAGGCATAGGCGCGGCGGCGCTCCTCATCCATCATCTGGTTCAGGATCACGCCGGTGGTCATGCCGAGGCGCGCAAATACCCGACCCATCCATTCGGAGTCGCGCTGGGCGAGGTAATCGTTGACAGTGACGATGTGCACGCCATTGCCCGGCAAGGCGTTCAGATACGCGGCCAGCGTCGAGACCAGCGTCTTGCCTTCACCGGTCTTCATCTCGGCGATGCCGCCCTCGTGCAGCACCATACCGCCCATGAGCTGCACGTCGTAGTGACGCTCTCCCATCGCGCGCTTGGCCGCTTCACGGGTGGCGGCGAAGGCCTCGGGAAGAAGCTGCTCAAGGCTCTCGCCCTTCTCCAGCCTTGCCCTGAATTCGCCGGTTTTGGCCTTCAGAGCCTCGTCATCAAGCACCTGAAAGCTTGGCTCCAGCGCGTTGATCTGTTGGACTTTGGATGTAAGACGCCGGATCATCCGGTCATTGGAGGATCCGAAGAGCTTGCGGGCGATAGAAAGCATGTTTTGTCAGCCGTCGCGGGGCAGAATGGATTATCAGGCGTCCCCGACCGGGTTAAAAGGCCGTCGCGCCCGTGCGGCGCTGGCCCTTGAGCAGCGCGCTTGGAACGAGGGACTTAAGGAGGCTCACATAGTGTGTCAATCAAACCGGGTGGCAAGGTACTGTGTCAGCCTGGCAGGTGTTGCATGTGCGGTGCTGCTTGTAGCGGCCTGCGCGCCCGACGGCCACCGCGAGGGGCGCCCTGCCGAACCTGACCCGGTGAGCCAGAACCGGGTGGATGTTCTTGCCCGCTTTCTAGCGGTGGAGCCGGCAGGCCCGGACGATCAGATCGCCGCCGAGGTGGGCACCACCATGATCTATGCTTCGGATGTGCGCCGGGAGATCGCGGCGCGTAGCCTGCACGACGATCCGTCCGGTATTTCCAAGGCTGATCCGGTTTTCCAGCAGGTCCTGTCAGAACTGGTCGAACAGCGCCTGCTGGCGCTGGAGGCGCTGCGGCGGGGGCTCGATCGGGATGTGGAAGCGCGCCGCCGCCTCGCCGCGGCGGAGGAGCGCATTCTGGGCAATATCCTCGTGGAAACGGTTGTGGCCGATGCGATCACCGAGGATGCCATCGCGCGCATCTATGAAGAGCAGAACCGCCTCGCCCCCCGGGTCGAGGAGGTACGTGCCAGTCACATCCTTGTGACGACCCGCGAGGAAGCAGAGGAGGTGGCCCGCCTGCTGGCCGAGGGGCAGAGCTTTGCAGAACTTGCCCGGCAGGTCAGCCAGGATCCCGGAACGCGCCTGGAAGGCGGGGATCTGGGATTTTTCACCCGCGATGGGATGATCCCGGCCTTCTCCTCGATCGCGTTCGATACCGCGACCGGCGGGACGTCAGAGCCTTTCCAGACCGAATATGGCTGGCACGTGCTGACGGTCACGGACCGGCGTGTGCAGCCGCGCCCGGGGTTGGACGTGCTCCGGGGCAATATTGTGCGCTTCCTGACGCTGGAGGGCATCCAGACGCTTCTCGACACCGTGCGTGAGAGCTACCCGGTCACCCGGCCGGGCGGGCCCGCTCCGGCATCCATACGCCGTGGGGACGGTGTTCCCGAGCCCGGCGCTGCCAACGGGGCGGACGAGGAGCACGATGATGAAGACAGTGATGACGGCGATAACGGTCTTTAGTCTTAATCGTCTCTGAACTATCCCCGCACACCCCGCCTTAACGAAAGTGGTCCAACATGAACGGTACCGGAGCCGGATTATTGCTGGTGGCCGCCTGCGCTCTTATCGACCCTGATGGCAGGGTGCTGATCTCGCAGCGCCCGCCAGGCAAGGCCCACTCCGGCATGTGGGAGTTTCCCGGCGGCAAGATAGAGCCGGGTGAGCATCCCGAAGGGGCCATCGTGCGGGAGTTGCGCGAGGAACTGGGAGTAGAGCCATGCGAGCGCTGTCTGCAGCCCTTCGCGTTTTCTTCTCATCCGCTGGGCGATGGGCGGCATCTGCTGATGCCGCTCTATGTGTGCCGGAAATGGGACGGCTTCCCCGATCCGAAGGAAAACCAGGCCATCGCCTGGGTGATGCCGCGCGATCTGAGCACATACTCGCTCTTGCCCGCCGACATTCCGTTGGCCGCCGAGCTGCGCGACCGTCTCTGAGGGCTGATATCTCAGCGGTCACGGCGATCGAGTATGCGCTTCTGGCCGCGCTTCTGGCCCTGGCCATTATCGGCGCGCTGATCCTGCTGTCGGGCGGCAGTGGTAGCATGTGGGCAGATGTGCAGACCCAGGTAGTTGAAGCCGGAGCAGAGGGGTAGCGCGACAGCCTTCCTGTCAGATCAGGGGCAGCCACATGATCATGGCGGCTGCAAAACCGCCAAAGACGGTCAGGCCCGCGAGGGTGGTGATAAGCGTTGCCATGGCGAGCTTCGGGCCGGTCTTTTGGTCATCGCTGGCGCGCAGGTAGAGCTCATACACGGCCAGCGGTAACAGAAACGAGGCAAATCCGAAAAAGATGCCCGCCGGGCCGTCCAGCCGGTCACCGAGCCAGAGCGGTGACTGATGGAGCATGATCCAGCCGGAGATCATGATGCGCAGGAACCAGACCCCGCTGACCGCCAGAAAGAGCCGCGTGGCCCAGCGCCGGTGAATATCGATCCGGCGGGCCATGGCGTGGCGCACCGTGAAGGCAGCGAACACCAGTATCAGCATGCCATTGAGCGAGATCGAGATGTCGTTGGAGAGGCCACTCGCCGCCGGGCGCGTCCAGGTGAGGAACAGGCCTGCGAGCGAGATGATCACGGCCAGCGTAAGATAGACCCGTCCGTTCCAGCGGTGAAAAGCCGGAAACCGGTTGCGGATCTGCGGCGTGAGCTGAGCCAGTCCGCCAATCGTGATCAGGCAGGCCAGCAGCACATGGGCCATCATGGCGGCATTGCCCGCCGGATCGCCCGCGATATGCCCGTTGCGCATGATGAGGTTCCACACGGCGCTGTCACCGCGTAGCGTGCCGATGCCGTAAAGCGCGGCAATGTAGAAGGCGAAGAGAAGCTGGAAGGCGGCGGCGGTGATGAACCAGAGCGCGGCTGAGCCTTTCAGCAGGCGCGTGGGCAAGGCACCGGGGAGTGTCTGACGGGGCATGGTGTTGTTATCCTTGATATATCGACCAATCACGAGGCTATCGCTGCCGGGCATCGCCACCATGACCGCACGTGTCAGGAGCATGATCGCGTGACCCGGCAGGCGCATTTGAGCAGCCCCACCGTCTCGGCGGGCTATGCCAGTACGCTGGCGGCCTTCGCGCAGGGGCAGGGGGCCAGCCGTCACGCGCTATTGCAGGCCGCTGGCATCGCGCCTGACAGTCTTGCCGACCACGATGCCCGCATCCCGTTGGAGCGCTATGTCGCCTTGATGCGCGCGGCCAAGGCGATGACGGGCGATCCGGCACTCGCACTGCGGTTCGGCAATGCGGTGGACCTTTCCGACATCTCGATACTGGGTCTGATCTGTCTCGCGTCAGAAACGATGCTGGACGCATTCGCGCAGATGAACCGCTATGGCCAGCTGGTGGTGGAGGCCGCCAATGCCGATGGTGGCGAGCGGTTTTCGCTGCGGCGGGAGGCCGGGGCACTCTGGCTGGTCGATAACCGCATGATCCCGCCGGACTTTCCCGAACTGGTTGAGACGAGTTTTGCCCTGATGGTCAGTGGCACGCGCCGTTTCGGCGACACGCCGTTCGTGCGCGAGGTGCAGCTAAGTTATCCAGACCCCGGCTATGCCGGGGTGTATCAGGAGATTTTCCGCGCGCCGGTAAGGTTCGGCACGGGCTGGAACGCCATGCGGATCGACGAGGCGTGGCTCTCCCACACCATTGCCGAGCAGCCGCGCTATGTGTTCGGCGTGCTGACCGCCCATGCCGACAGGATGCTGGAGCGGATCGGGCAGGGGCAAAGCCTGCGGGCGCGGGTGGAGGCTGCCATTCTGCCCGTCCTGCACACGGGCACGGTATCCGCCGAAGCGGTGGCCGGCCAGCTTGGCATCAGCCGCCAGACGCTCTACCGCCGTCTGAAGGGCGAGGGGACGAGTTTTGAGCAGGTGCTGGACGCGCTGCGCCACCAGCTCGCCTTGCATTATCTGGCCGGGCGCAAGGTGTCGGTGAAGGAGACGGCCTACCTGCTGGGCTTTTCCGACCCGGCCGCCTTTTCTCGCGCGTTCAAGCGCTGGACGGGCGAGCCGCCCAGCGTGATGAAGGGTTAGCCCGCCTTCTCGCCTGCGCCCTTTTCCGTCACGCCCAGCGCGTCTGCAAGGCGCGCCTTGGCCGATCCGGGGCGCAAGGGTTTTGGCTGGCTCTCATGGGGTGCCCAGCCGGCGGCGTGCAGGATTTCAAACTTCGCCGGGATACGGTTATCGGCTTCGGCAAAGCGCTCGGAATACACCTGTGCCGTCTTCACGAAAAACTGCCGGTGGACAGGCTTTCGCGAGCGTTTGTCCAGCACGCTCGTCTCGCCCATCTTGCGTAAGTCCCGCATCAGCATGAAGGCATTGCCGTAGCGCGCCGTCACCCGGTCCACGTCCGAGACCGGCATAGCAAAGCCTGCCCGCGCCAGGAGGCCCGCAAGGTCCACGGTGTCGGCAAAGGGAGAAACGCGTGGGCTTACCTGCCCGTACATCTCGTCTTCGGCGGCCATCAGGCTCTGGCGCAGCTCGGTCAACGTGGCCCCGCCCAGCATAGCGCAGGCGAAAAAGCCATCGGGTTTGAGCGCCCGGTTGATCTGGATCAGCGCGCCGACGAGATCATTGGTCCAGTGCAGGGAGAGGCAGGAAAGGACGAGATCGACGCTTTCATCGGCGATGGGCAGACGCTCCTCGTCCATGGCGAGCGCCGCGCCTTCGCAGCGCGTCGCCATGGCGGGCGACAGGTCTGTCTCGATAAGTGTGCCGATCTTTCCCCGCACGTCGGGCCGCTGGGCCAGCGCGCGCCCCACCGCGCCGCCTCCACCGATCACCAGGGCCGTCCCGAAATTGCGGTTCACGGCGGCCACGCGGTCCAGCAAATCGTCCGCCGCGCGGTTGGCGAGGAAAGCGTAATCTGTGAAGCTGCTCGCCGCTCTTGTCCGCCGCGCTTTCAAAAGCGCGCGGTCGAACAGACGAGGAGGCTGGCCGGACGATGCTGTCATGGAGCCGATATGGACCGGTGGGCGCGTCAAGAAAAGCGCCGCGGCTGATCAATGCGCTCGCCGACATCATCTGGCCGCCGGTTTCGCTCCTGTCTTACGAGCCGGTGTCGGCCCATGGCCAGCTCAGCCCGGCGGACTGGTCGAAGATCAGTTTTCTCGACCGGCCCTGGTGTGAGACATGCGGGTTTCCGTTCCAGTTCCCGGTGGGCGAGGGGGCGGTGTGCGGGCCGTGCGCGGCGCGCGCGCCCGCCTTTGACACGGCCCGCTCGGCCTTTGTCTATGCGTCTGAAAGCCGCCAGCTTGTCCTGTCGCTGAAACATGGCGGGCGGGTGGACGGGCTCGCCGCGTTCGGTGGCTGGATGAAGCGGGCCGGGCGCGATGTGCTGGAAGGGGCTGACCTCCTGGTGCCGGTGCCGCTGCATGGCCGGCGCCTGCGCCAGCGTCGCTTCAACCAGTCGCTCTTGCTGGCCCGCGCGGTGACGAAGCTGACCGGTATCCGCACCGATCCGCACGTGCTGCTTCGCACCCGCGCGACACCCAGCCAGGGCGGGCAGAGCGCCAAGGGCCGCCGCCGCAATGTCGCCGGTGCCTTTGCGGTGCGGGTACGCGGCAAGCCCCGACTGGAAGGGGCGCATATCGTCATTATCGACGATGTTTACACCACCGGTGCGACGCTGGAGGCGTGCGCGCGTGCCCTGAAGCGGGCCGGGGCGGCCAGGGTGGATGCGCTGACACTGGCGCGCGTTGTCAAACCGGCTGATATCATTACATAACCGGGCTGTTCCACCTCCAGAGGATTTCCATGACCACGCCTGCCATCACCATCTACACTAGGCCCTTTTGCGCCTTCTGCTCGCGCGCGCTGTCGCTGCTGGCAGACAAGGGCGTTGAGGTGAAGGAGATCGAAGCGGGCTTCGATCCGGCCCTGCGCGCCGAGATGCAGCAGCGCTCTGGCCGCAACACCTTCCCGCAAATCTTCATCGGTGAGGCCCATGTGGGTGGCTGTGATGATCTGTTCGCGCTGGAGCGGGCAGGCAGGCTCGATCCGATGCTGAAAGCAGGCGCGTAATGGCGAAAACGAAAATCGCTCTTGTCCAGATGCGCTCCGGCACGGACCCGCAGCGCAATATCGAGCACGCTGAAAGCATGATCCGCGAGGCAGCTGATGGCGGGGCGAAACTGGTCCTGACGCCGGAGGTCACCAATCTCGTCCAGAAGGACACTACAGCGCTGTTTGAAACCCTTCGCACCCCAGAGGCTGATCCCGGTGCCAAACGCCTCTCAACGCTCGCTCACGAGCTCAAAATCGACATTCTGGCGGGCTCCATGGCGTTCTCTGGCGAAGATGGCCGGGCGGTGAACCGCTCCATGCTGTTCGGCCCCGATGGCGCTCTAAAGGCCCATTACGACAAGATCCACATGTTCGATGTGGCGATTGGCGGCGGGGAAGTCTGGTCGGAGAGCACCAATTACAGGCCGGGCAGCCGCGCGGTCATCGCTGAGGCGGCGGGCATGAAGCTCGGCCTTACCATCTGCTATGATGTGCGCTTTGCCTATCTCTACCGTGCGCTGGCGCTCGGCGGAGCGGAGGCGATCACCGTGCCGGCGGCCTTCACCCGCCCGACCGGCAAGGCGCACTGGGAGATCCTCCTGCGCGCCCGCGCCATCGAGACGGGCAGCTTCATCCTCGCGCCCGCGCAGGGCGGGGTGCATGAAGATGGCCGCAAGACCTGGGGGCGCTCCATGGTGGTCGGGCCCTGGGGCGATGTGGTGGGCGTGCTGGACCATGACGAGCCGGGCATTCTCCACGCTGAAATCGACGTCGAAGATGTTCATTCGGCGCGCCAGCGCATCCCGGCGCTCAAAGGCGGGCGGGAGTTCACCGGACCATGATCCGCTATGCCCTGCAGTGCGAAGAGGGCCACCGCTTCGAGGGCTGGTTCTCCTCCAGCGAGGACTATGAGAAGCAGGAGGCGCGCGGGCTGGTGGAATGCCCCGAATGTGGCTCGGTTGCGGTGACGCGCCAGGTGATGGCACCCGCCGTGCGTACGAGCAAGGGCCGCGAGATGAGCACCAATTCGGAGCCGGATTTCGACGCGGTTGCCCGCAAGGTGCGCGCTCATATCCGTAAAAACTACGACTATGTCGGCCCGGACTTCGCATCCGAGGCCCGCGCCATCCATGAGGGCGAAAAGCCCGAACGCCTGATCTATGGCGAAACGACGCCGGAAGAGCGCACCAAGCTCGCCGAAGACGGCGTGCCGTGTGCGCCTTTGCCGGACCCGTTTGCACCCACCCCGCCGAAGAAGACGAACTAGGGCCTCCTCCCGGACCTGTCCTTGCCCTATCGCTCCAACACCCACTCCACCAGGAAGGGCGTGTCAGCATGGCGGTTGCGCAGCTTTACAGGGGCGTCCGGTCCGAAATCGCGGCCCCGCCATTCGGTACAGCCTGAAACCGTAAGGCCCGCATGGCGAAACGCGGAGAGCCAGTCTGAAAAGCTGTGCGCGTGGCTAGGCATGTAAATCTCGTGGTCCCCGTCCGGAAAATGCGCGCCGACCCCGGAGAGCGTCATGAAGGGGTGGATTTCCAGAATGAGCGCGAAGCCGCCGGACCGGATGATGCGGGCGAGTTCCGCCAGTGGCTGACCCAGCCTCTCTACATGTTCATAGGCAAGGCTGACCAGTGCGGCGTCAAAACGACCGGTTTCAACGGGCAGGGGCTGGGTGATGTCATGCTGGACCAGCGCGGCGCGCGGTGCGGCGTCCTTCGCCTTTTCCAGCATCCCTGCCGAGAGGTCGCAGCCCCATACATTGGCGGCGCCAGCGCGGCTCAGCGCCGCCAGATTGCGCCCGGTGCCACAGCCCAGCTCGGCCACGGATTTGCCAGCGAAGCGTTCCAGCTGGTGCTCCAGCGCCGCACTGGCGGCATAAACCATCGGGTTGTCGAGCGCGTCATAGCTTGCCGCCCAGCGGTCATAGGCGGTTTCAACGTCAAGGAAGATACGGGTTTTCATGGGTAGTGCTCCATCGCAGACCGGAGACCGTCCGGCGCGGGGCACTTAGTTTTCGCAGGCAACAGCCGGCGGCTCCACCAGAGCAGCATTTCTGATACTGCGGCACGCGGCGTCTTTCAACACCTTCCCCACCTTGCCCTAACGTGCGGAGCGTGATGCAGTCGCCTCCAGACAAGGAGACCGCGAAGGCGGGCGCACAAGGGGACAGGCGCATGGTCATCAATATCGTTGTGCTGGTGGGCATTCTGGTCACGCTGGTGACGATCGTGCCGGTCGTCACCCAGATGCGAAAGCACCCCAAGGGGCTGCACATCCTCTTCTTTGCCGAGATGTGGGAGCGGTTTTCCTATTACGGGATGCGCGCGCTTCTCATCTTCTACCTCACCCAGCACTTCCTCTTTGATGACACCTTCGCCAGCACCCAGTACGGGGCCTACACCGCGCTCGTTTACCTGATGCCACTGCTCGGCGGTTTCCTGGCTGACCGGTATCTCGGCACGCGAAAAGCCATCGCCTATGGCGCGCTGCTGCTGGTCGCCGGACATCTCGCCATGGGTATTGAGGGCCGCCCGTCCGAGGAGGAGCTGCGCTATGACGGTGCAGCCTACTCTCTGGTGGCCGAAGGGCGCGGCAGCCTGCGCAGCGTCCAGCTGGAGGTCGATGGCGAACGCTACAGCTTCTCGGCCAACCGGGAGGGCGATCTGATCATCGCGGACCTGCCCTCCGGGGCCAGCCTGCCTGCTCTCCTGCCCGCCGGAAGCTTTGAAACGGAAGTCACGTATCGCGACCGGCGCGGGCTCGCCATGCTATATTTCGCGCTCTCCCTCATTATCATGGGCGTGGCCTTCCTGAAGGCGAATATCTCCTCCATCGTCGGCCAGCTCTATGAGGAGCATGATCCGCGCCGCGATGGCGGGTTCACGCTCTATTATTACGGCATCAATCTGGGTGCGTTCTGGGCGGCCATATTGTGTGGACTGCTGGGCGAAACGGTCGGCTGGTGGGCCGGTTTCGGTCTGGCGGGCCTTGGCATGGGGCTCGGCTGGATTGTCTTCGTGCGCGGCCGCCTTGCCTTCTTCCTGCCCGGCAAGAGCCAGATCGCCGATGTCGGCAATCCGCCCGATCCGGCGGCGCTCAAAGCGCGGGTGCTGGGTCCGCTGAGCCGGGAAACGGTGATCTATCTGCTGGGCTTTCTGGGCGTCGGCATCGTGTACTGGCTCATTCAGGCCCACCAGCTCAGCCTGCCTTTGCCCGGTGTGGGCGGGGTGGACGCGATGCTGCTCCTGCTGATCGCCGGGGCGGTGCTCTTTATCGGCTATATCGGCTGGTATATGCGCGCCAATTGTACAGTAGAGGAGACGCAGAGGCTGATCCTCGCCCTCATCCTCACCGTGGTCTCGGTCGTGTTCTGGGCGCTGTTTGAGCAGGCCGGTTCCTCGATGAATCTGTTTGCCGCGCGTAACACCAATCTGGAGCTGTCGCCTGAACGGCTGATCGCACTTGGCCCCATCGCGCTCGATATGACCCTGACCGCCTCGCAGACACAGTCCTTCAATGCCGGCTTTATCCTCATCTTCGCCCCGCTCTTTGCGGGGTTGTGGGCGTTTCTTGCCAAGATGCAGCGCAATCCCAATACGCCACTGAAATTCGCCTTCGCGCTCATTCAGGTGGGGCTGGGCTTCCTTGTTCTCGTCTGGGGGATGCAGTTCGCGGACGATAATTACCGCGTGCCGCTCTTCTTCCTGGCGTTGGCCTACCTTCTGCACACGACCGGTGAGCTCTGCCTGTCGCCGGTAGGGCTCTCGGCGATCACCAAGCTCTCTCCCGCGGCTGTGGTCAGCTTCATGATGGCGGGCTGGTTCCTCGCGCTTGCCTTCTCACAGTATGTTGCTGGCATGCTGGCGGCGCTGACGGCCACCGATACGGTCGCCGGACAGGTGCTAGACCCCGAACGCGCGCTGGCGGGCTATGCCGACGTGTTCGGCACGGTGGGGCTGGTCGGTATCGGGCTCGGCCTGGTAATGGGGCTGGCTAGCTTCTGGCTCAAACGCCTCGGGCACGGTCTTGCCGAGGACCAGCTGCCAGCCCCGTCTGAGCCGGGGCCGGAGGTGCCGGTGCGCGACTAGAAAACGGCCAGGAGGTGATCCCTCCCGGGGGGCTTGTATCTAGAAGGTCCGGCGCAGCCGGAACTGCAGGAAGTCACGCGGGTCGATGCGCTGCTCCTCGCGGAAGGCGAGCGCCTGTGTGGCACGGTCGGAGTAGATGTCCCGGTCGATGCGCATGTCGTCCCACTTGGTTACCGAGACGTAGGCGGCCAGGCCGTTGTCGAATGTGTATTCGGCGAAGAGCGTGAGGTAGTTGCGCAGCTCGAAGACGCGCTTCTGGTCCGGGTTGAAGGTCGTCTCGCGGAAATAGGGCGTGTAATTCACCCCCCAGCGCAAATTCCAGTCAGGCACATCATTTTCGAAATTGACCGAGCCGGTTAGCGGACGCACCCGCGAAATCTGCCGGCTTTCGCCCGTGGTGGGATCAGTCACGCGCGTGTGGTCATACTGCACGTTCATGGTCACCCGCCCGCGCTCCAGTCCTATATCACGCAAGGGAAGGCGTACATTGGCAGCAATGCGCGTCAGGCTGCCATCGCCGATATTGCCAAACGCTGCCAGCCCCCCATCAAGCGGGATCACATCAATCACGTCGGAAATCTGGTCATGGCGCAGTGTCAGTGTCGCGACGCCCTCGCCATTGAAGCGCTGTTCAAACACCACTTCGCTGATCCAGCGTTGTTGAGGCCTCAGATCCAGATTGCCGCCGCGAACCTGGTCGTTCGACAGCGACGTAGACGCGGCAAAATCACCGAAATTGAGCTGCCCCAGTTCGCGTTCAAGGCGCAGGCGTATCTGGCGGTTCTCCTGCGGGTCAAAGGTCAGGGCAAGCCGGGGTTTCGGATAGAAGAAGCTGCGTTCGGCGGAGGCATCTCCGCTCTGGCGGATGGTGGAGTGTTCAAGTCGTAGCCCGGCCTCAAGGCGCAGCCTATCAGACCGCCGCCAACTTGCCTGACCAAACACCTCGCCGCGCAATTCCTCCACCAGTGTGGAGGCCAGCGGCAGGGTCACCGGCGTGCCGTTACTGGTAAAGCTCTGTTCGGTGTCGAGGAAATTGTAAGCCAGCTCACCACCGCCTTCATAGCTGAGCGTCTCACTGCGCTGCCAGCGCAGCACGCCCCGGGCAATCGTCTCGCCGGAGGTTCGGTCAGCTTCAAAGATCTGATCAAGGCCCGGTCCGCGGGCACTGTTGGTGAAGCCGCCCCATCGATAGTTCTGGATCAGACGGGTTTCCAGATTGAGCGCCTCGCTCAGCGCGCGCTCGTAGCGCAGGCCGAGATCGGCCCGGCTGGCATCGTCCTCGAACGCGAACACGCGTTCTGGCGAACCGGGCACGCTGAACGACAGCTCATCTTCATATTCAAACCAGTTATAGCCACCGGTCAGCTCCACCCGGCCGCCCATGACGTCGCTCGCCCAGTTGCCCCGTGTCTGCCAGCCGCCCCCGTCAAAGCCGTTGCGCATACGCTCTTCGGAGATGACGTCACCGTTTGCGTCGCGCCGGGTTGATCTACCCCAGCCGGTGGAATCGCTGGTCGCCAGCGTCCGGCCGATCTGGATGCCCCATTGTGTGCCGTTATTGCTGGACGAGAACTCGTAGCGTGCGGACGGAAGCGTCGGGCCGCCCTCAAAAATCATCGCCTGGGCCATCACTGTGTGCTGGCGCGACATTTCGCTGCGCAGGATGACGTTCACGACCACGCTCTGGCCCTGCATGTCGATGCCCGGCGCGCCGCCACGGATCAGCTCGATGCGTTCCACCCGGCTTGCCGGGGTACGCGTCAGTACGGATGTGCCGGTATCGTCCTTGGAGGCCGGCCGCGCACCGTTTATCAGCACATTGCCACCCGCGCCCGCAAACCCGCGCACCGAGGCGCCGTCACTCACCGAAAATCCCGGAATGCGATTGACCATGTCCAGCGCGTTTGAGGGATTGGAGGCAGCAAAGAACGCCGGTTCGTAGACCAGTACGCCTTCGCTGGCGCTGGCGGGGGTAGCGGTCGGTTCCTGTGCGAAACCTGTGGCGGGAGCAAGCAGCGCGCAGCCAAGCGCGGCGGTACAGAGCAGGTGTTTCACGGAACTGGTCCCTCCCAAGACATAGGGAG